>JAAZBV010000097.1 GCA_012513605.1 Desulfatiglans sp.
TACCATAGGTTTGTCCTCCTTTTGCTTTTGGGAATTCGTTTTGTCTGGTAACTTAACGATCTCCCATAAGGAG
The DNA here is from genome assembly GCA_012513605.1 of Desulfatiglans sp. Taxonomy (NCBI): domain Bacteria; kingdom Pseudomonadati; phylum Thermodesulfobacteriota; class Desulfobacteria; order Desulfatiglandales; family Desulfatiglandaceae; genus Desulfatiglans; species Desulfatiglans sp. Next base: position 74 of record JAAZBV010000097.1, read on the forward strand.
GACTTTTTCAATATCAAAATTCATTAACTAAAAACCGTTTTTGGACAAGAGTGTATGGACATATATTTTTAATGCACTGTATACTTTCTCGATATCTGTCGTGGCCAGGTTTTTTTTGCTCTCAAAGTCTATAAATGGAAGATCCTTTATAGCTATAAACGTTTCATCAGTTTTTTTAAGGTATCCTCTTTTGGAAAGACGCCTTAAGACTAATTGACAACCCCTTCTTGGAATATTCAAACCAAAATCATCCTTAAGTAGCTCGGCCAATTTAGCATCGGTCACTGGATCTGGCTTATGACTATTTAGCGAAAATAGAGAAAATGATACGAGGTAATCGAGATAATCTCTAAAACCTTCATCTAAATCAACTTTTAAGATTGCCAAGCTCGTAAGTGTTTTTATTTGTTCTTTCATAGTTGTTTGCCTTTGATATCGAACAAGTTATTGAATAGTTAATGTTCAACACCCAAATACTAATACTTAGATGGTTTCTGTTAACGCTTCTACAACTTAGATGTAGCTTTCAGCAGTCAGCTAAATTCTTTTTTTAAATGACTTTTCCTGAATGCTAAAAGGTAACCATTTACCCTTCCTTCTCAGTATCACTACTTAAAACTTGATGAAAACATATCTGATGAGACTTGGGCATTATCTGGAATCACTGGGATGATGTCAATAGGTTTTCAGTTGAGGTGAAAGTTGCTGCCTCCCCTGACCCCTCCCACTGTGGTGCAAGGAATTTCTGAAAGGATTAAAATGGATTCCCGATCAAGCCGGGAATGACTGTGGTCGTGAATTCCCAGGTTCAGATTTTCCAGTTTTTGTAGGGATTAACTCCGACTGGCATTTTATGATGAGACAAGGCATGCCTTGTCTCTACAAGGTGGTGTATAAAACCTCACCCTGCATTAGAAAAGCAGAACCAGGAGAAAGTATTTTTCCATATCCTGCCATGCATCATATGTAGGTTGTGTTAAGCGAAGCAACACAACAATCTTCCAGCCAAATTGATATTAACAGTCTTTTTTGTTGCTATTTAGCGACTATGATTTTTTGCTAACCTGTTATTTTTGCGATTATTTTTTGATTTTATTTTTCTATTTAGCAATTTTTTCCAACGTTCCCAAAATGGCTAAATGCTAAATATAAGGCCCCTCTTAACCATATATCTGACAGTAGATGGTATATTATTCAGAACCCGGTCAAGCTCACGTTTCGTCGTACACAGTTCTTCTTTACCCCAGAAGCATAAAGTTCCTGGCACCCGTCTACTTCTTGCCTCTCTTTCAATTAAATACCTCTGTTCTCATACCGATTAGCACTGACAACCGCTCTATGTTTCAATTTCTTTTACCTTTTCACCCAAGTCCCATAAGCCACTATTTCATGATTCTTGATTATTGAGCTTTCATTGACAGAATTCTTTTTAATGCCTGGCGATAGACCTCCATATCCTCTCTTTTATCAATAGCGATAATCTTTATGATATGATCCATAACCTCATAAATAATTCTTATTCGTTTTTTATCGGCATACAGTTTAAAGTAACCCTCAAGATTAATTCCTGCTTTATTACCGAGTGGGTTGCCATACTCAGGATTTTGTTCCAGCTTTATGAGTTGTTTCAATACAATTTTTTTCACACTTCCATCAAGCCTATCAAAATCTTCTCGGGCTTCTGGAATAATCTCAATCTTCCAAGTCTGCACGGGTTAATCCTTCTGCGTTCAACAAGTCATCAAGGCTACTTGTTGCATTACTGTCTTTACGCTCTTCAATGATAAATGAAAGATAGACATGCTCAAGAATATCTTTTGCTTTTTCTGTCCGTTCCCATTCCTCATATGGCACAATAGCAGCGGTCTTTACCCCTTCATTATTTGTAATAAATTGTATTTCCATCTTATTCCTCTGTTTCAGGATGTTTATGTTTATTATGTTTTAATATAAATATATTGTCAATGATTCACTATTGGTAAAAGACTGAGCAAGTATTTCAACAACACAGGGCTAACAGGTAAGAGGACTTCAAGCTTGAAAGTGCAGAATACAGGACATCGATTTACCAAAAGAGGTTAGTTCTTCTTTTCTTCTCCTTATTATTCTTAAAGGATAAAATAAATAGGCAGTTTACATCGGCCATACCAACCCGAACTTGATGTCGCAATTTGCGATTTCAAATTATTGAATCCTCCTCTTTGTTCCATTGTTAAAAAGCTCTTATGCTATTTCTCATTTTCAGTTTTATCTGAAAGGGCAGTCAGGATTTCCTTTATTGTTGCGTCAGGTTTTTTAGAAAGGTATCCGGCAATTCTATTTGCCAAATAGGCTGTTGATATAGATGTACCGGCATATGCGCCTGGTTCACCCTTATATCCGACAGGAAATGAGGCAAAGCCCGGTGCATATATTGTGACAAAGTCTCCATAATTGGATTTATCCCATTGTTTGCCCCCTGGATCAAGCGCCCCTACACCGATGACTGAGTCATAGGCCGCGGGATACATGATATTACCGGTCGGTTCGTTACCCGCCGCAGCCACTATTATTAACCCCTTTGATGCCGCATAATCAAAAGTCTGATCAAGAAACTCGCTCTTTGTCTCAGAACCCCAGCTCAGGCTCATTACCCTTGCGCCATTATTAAGGGCGAAATCAATGCCGTTCATCAAATCATAATTTGATATATAACCCTCTTCATCAAAACCCTTTATGGCAATTACAGGGTTTAAAGCGTCTGATTCATCACCTGCACCAAGTGGTTTGACTGCGCCCCCTGCTATCATCGCCATCTGAGTCCCGTGACCCAATGAATCGGAAAGAGGCGAATCAGGGTTTATGCTGTTAAATGATCTGTAAACGTAAGGGGCGGAAAGATACTCCTGTGACAAGCCGCTGTCTATCACTGCTATCGGGACAGCGTTTTCGGATAAGCCCTTTGCTTCAGGGTAAGATGTTTCTGTAGATAATCCGGTAACAAAAAAGGGATGATTAACAGGATATGCATAATTGGCCTCGGCCTTTTCAATACCTGGATACCTGTTGATCAGTTCCAGTATCGCAAAATAGTCAGATTTTTCAGGCAGAATAACTTTTATAATCCTGGCAGTTATGTTGTAACCCGCAACGGCCAGCCCGTTTTCAAATAAAAATTTGTCAAAATTCTTTAAATCGATTTCCCTTGAAAGCCGGAGCAGTATTTCGTTTTTAACAAATACAGAACCATCATTAGGATTTTTAACGAGTTGTCTCTTACCCGGTTGAAGTGTTTTTTCATGTTCTTTTTTCCCCGGAAAAAACAGGTGAACCTCTTCAAGTATTGCAAATTGACCTGCGGGTGTCTCAATTGATTTCCATATAAGGACATAGTTCAGGTCTCTTAATAAAGTATTCAAACCCTGCCCAATCTCCCTGTTGCTGAAGGAAAATGTTACATAAGGATTTATTTCCGGGTCAGCATGTACAGTTATTCCCTGATCAGCAAGCGCCTGCAATATATCCATGAGAGGTTCATTTTCTGCATTTACTGAAAGCCTGTTTCCCCTGATAGATACCTCAACAGGCAATCCTTCTGAAAAAGGAAAGATGAGTATGATAAGAAATATTAAGAGGGTTCTTATGTTCATGATTAAAAGAGTTTAACATATTTAAATTATAATCGCATATTATTACAAAAAAATATTCTCTTTAACCGCGAACCACACGAACCACACGAAAATAAAACTCGTGTAAAAGTTTGGTGTCTATGTCGAGGATACATTCTGTAAGACTGGATTCCCGATCGCAGTCGGGAATGACGAGGGGGTTGTGGATTCTCTGATTCGGCCACCGCAAAGACGCAGCCCACTTCGCCAAGGCTACGGCGCGCCAGGAAGGGCGCTAAGAAAACAAAATATATTTTGATAGCATAATAAAAAGCTTTTCTCCGTGTCCTCCACCTGTCCCGCCATAGCTTCAGCGACGGCGGATGTTCTCCGTGGTGAAATATATTTCTACACCGCCTCTCCTGCTGCATGACCTGATGACCATGCCCACTGGAGGTTAAAGCCCCCAAGGTGCCCTGTTACATCCACCACCTCTCCGATAAAATAGAGCCCTGGCTGCTTTTTGGTCTCCATGGTTTTTGAGGATAGTTCATTTGTATCCACTCCGCCAATGGTCACCTCAGCTGTGCGAAAACCCTCTGTGTCTGAAGGTTTTATCTCCCAGCAGGTAAGTGTATCCGCAACACGCTTCAGTTCTTTATCTGGTATATCAGTAATATGTTTTTCAGCAAGCCCATGCCAGAATAGCCCCTGCAGCTCATGAACAAGATTCTTTGGTAAATGTTGTGACAAGAGATTACGCAGAAGGGCCTTTGGGTGGTTAAGCTTCTCTTCCCTGAACCAGGCATAGATATCCATATCAGGTAGCAGGTTTATGGTAATGGTTTCTCCCGAATTCCAGTAGTTAGATAGCTGCAATGTCGCGGGCCCGCTTATACCCCTGTGGGTAAAAAGCACATTTCCCCTGAAGGTTTTTTTACTTGTGCTTAAGGTTGCATCAATGGTGATACCTGAAAGCCGCTCAAACATGCCACTGTATTTACCAGTAACCCTGAAGGGCACAAGACCAGCCCTTGTTGGTAAAACAGAGATACCGAACTGCCGCGCTATTTCATAACCAAGCCCTGTTGCACCTAGATTAGGTATAGAGAGGCCACCGGTCGCAACCACAAGAGAGGCCGCCTTAAACTCTCCCTTGTCTGTTATGATGGTAAATCTTGTCGGGCCCGCTTCATTATTCTCTGCCTTAACAGATTTTACCTCACAACTTGTTATGATCTTTACTCCTGCGCCTTCACATTCTGCAAGGAGCATCTTTAATATATCCTCAGAGGAGTTCATACAGAATAACTGCCCCTCTTCGCGCTCTTCAAAGGGGATATTATATTGTTTTATAAGGCCGATAAAATCATGCTGCGTATATCTTTTTAAGGCAGATTTGCAGAAATGGGGATTCGCTGAGACATAGCACCCAGCCTCCACATAAAGATTGGTAAAATTGCATTTGCCGCCACCTGAAACAATGATCTTTCTGCCAGGTCTTTTGCCCTTGTCCAGCACAAGCACTTTGCGGTTACGTTTCCCTGCTGTGGCGGCACACATGAGGCCTGATGCCCCAGCACCAATTATTATTACGTCATAATTGTTCAAACTGCTTTCCTCAAAAATTGGTCAAACCAGTTAGACAAGCGGGGGTACCCTTTAACCGTATCACCTTCTGCGGGCAGGCACGGGGGCCTGCCCCTACAGTTATATCCAACATTACTAGATACATCTTTTTCCTTTGCTACCATTCAGCCTCTTACACTGCTGTCCGAAAACCAATTTTTGACAAGAGTGATCATCAATATAATATTTTAAATCCGGATCGAAAACATAATAGTGTAAATTCGTTAAATTAAAATGGCTTCTTCGTCTTTCCCGTGAAGGCGCATTGTCGTCAAGCTAAGGCGAAAAGCAAAAGCAATATCTCACACAGAGGCGCAAAGAACACTAAGAAAATCAAATGCTTTTTAACATAATCTTTTTCAGTTTCTTAACTTTGTGAGCTTTGTGACTTTGTGTGAGAAATGATTTTATAGTCTGGCATTAAAATCAATTTATTTTTTCATTGTGTACAACCAATGCTTTTATTGATAGATGGTATGGAGATATGTTAATCTCAGCCTTCACATATTACAGGATACTTAATGTCTAATGAAAGATTCAAACTAATACCCGAAGCGCACCTGCTTTTATTCATGGAAAACAAAACACTGCTTCTACTGAGAAAGAATACTGGGTATGAGGATGGAAAATACAGTGTTGTTGCAGGCCATTTTGAGGGGAATGAAACAGCACGTGAGGCAATGGTAAGGGAGGCATTTGAAGAGGCAGGGATAAAAATCTATCCTAAAGACCTTGTACTCGCCCACATCACCCACAGGAAGCATCTGGATGAGAGGGTATCATTCTTTTTCACAACAGCTACGTGGGAAGGGGCAATAACAAACATGGAGCCGAAAAAATGTGCAGACCTTCGCTGGTTCCCCATAGATTCCATGCCAGATAACATGGTTCCCTATGTGCGTGATGCGATTGAGCAGAGTTTAAAAGGAAATATCTATTCCGAATTCGGATGGAAAGAGAAATAAGATATGTACACTGTTATATTTGATCTGGATGGGACTTTAAGTGATTCTGCAGAAGGGATCATAAGGTCGATAAATTATGCCCTGCCAAAACTTGGTTATGATGAACAAAAAAGAGAAGACCTGCTTCAATATATTGGCCCGCCACTCAATATCACCTTTGAGCGACTCACAGGTATAAAGGATAAAGAGTTCCTGTTAAAGGCGGTGAATATCTTCAGGGAAAGATATTTTACAACAGGCTTTAAAGAAAATGTGCTTTATGATGGGATAAGGGATGTGCTGAAACTGCTTGTTAACCAGGGTAATATCCTCTGCATCGCAACCTCAAAAAGAAAGGACATTGCCGAAAATGTCCTCCGGCATTTTGAAATTTTTGAATACTTTACACAGGTGCATGGCAGCGATATTTACAGAAAAAAGGCTGACCTGCTCATGGATATGCTTAATGACCCTCTCCTTAACAACAGGCCCATGATCATGATTGGTGATCGTGATACCGATTTTATTGCAGCAAAGGAGGCAGGTATGCCTTCCATAGCTGTGCGGTGGGGTTATGGAAATGATGATGAGTTCAGGCTTGCAACCGCTGTTGTAGAAAGACCTTCAGACCTGCCTGAAGCTATTATGCAAAATGCACAAATGGTAAAAATAATGCAATCCACCCGGGAGAGATAAAAAGGCCCCTGCTCTATTCAACCCTGAACCAGTCAAAATCCGCGTACCCTTTACTTTCTTCTATATTCGGGTTGATGCTGAACAGCCCCACCTTTGCACCGATCCACACGCCAGGAGTTGCAGCAAATGGGGTTCCTAATTTTTTAAATTTATCTCCATCAAGGCTGTATAAGAAGGTACATACACCCTTTTTATCCACGCGCACCCTGAAAAAGCATGTGCCCTGCTCAACAGGGTGCGATTCAATCCTTTCAGTCTTATCCTCCCCCTGAAAATAGGCGCCCTTATACATCCCTATCTCCAGACCCTCAGCGGTCTTTGTGAAGGCAATAAATGCCCACTCTTTGCCCATTATTACAAGCCCGCTCTTCTCATTTACCATGTCAGGGGTAAAGGTGATTCTGGTAGTTGCTGTAAAAGACGGGGCAGAAAATTTCTGAAGTAATAGATTGGGCACAAACCACAGGTTCCCATTCTGAGTATAATTTTTTACAGAGTACAGGCGTATGCTTCCCGGTGATTCTAAAAGGGAATACCATGCATCTTTCGGGTTTGCGTGCCACTGCCACTGGAGCCCCACCCTTTTATCATCAAACTCATCGGTTGTCTGAGGTGTGACGACCGGGTATACCTTACCGACATCCGGTTTTTTATCCTCATTCACAGGCTCGCCAATGCCATCTTCATTAATATCTTTACCAATAACAGGCCAGCCATCTATCCATTCTACAGGCTGCATATGAACAACACGGCCATATGCGCCCCTGTCCTGAAAGTGTATAAACCGCCACTCTCCGGATTTAAGCTCAACAAGTCCGCCCTGGTGCGGGCCGTTTATCTCCGTACTCCCCTGGTGCAGAACTATCCTCTCTTCATATGGGCCGTAGATATTTTTTGCCCTCAAGACAGTCTGCCATCCGGTCTGCACACCACCCGCAGGGGCGAATATGTAATAAAAGCCATCCTTTTTATAGAGCTTTGGCCCCTCAATAACAGGCTGTTTTGCAACATCATGGTAGATGACCCTCCCATTATCCATGATCCTTTTACCATCAGGGCTCATGCGGTGCAGATACAGGATATCTGCCCTGAGCTTGCTCCTCACAAGGTATGCATTGCCATCATCATCCCAGAATGGGCATGGGTCTTCCCACAGCTCCACCTCTTCAACAAACTGTAAATCCCATTTACCGGCAGGGTCTTTTGCTGTTGCCATAAAGAGCCCGTCATGGGGTGTGCAGAAATAGACATAGAACAGGCCTTTATGATAGCGGATAGATGGAGCCCATGAACCCTGGCCGTGGACCGGTTTATTATACTTTTCAAGAGGGAGCGCATCATAAACATGGTTTATGATCCGCCAGTTCACAAGGTCTTGGGAATGAAGCACAGGTATCCCCGGCATGCAGTTGAAGCTGGATGAAACCATGTAAAAGTCATCATCTACCCTGATAACATCAGGGTCTGAATAGTCTGCAAAAATAATAGGATTTTTATAATTGCCATTTTCCATATCAGGTACCCATTGTGCTGATACGCTGAAATTGGCCATACAAATAATGATAAATAACAAGCTGCAAAGTTTCATACAAGATTTCCTGCCATGGCTTTAACGTGGAGTTTTAATGTATTATTAGTTTTTACCTGGTAAAGATCAATCTATTATTTACATGTATTGACAAACAAAAAAGACAAACATATCATCACAAAAATGGTTAAACCAAACCGGCAAGACCAAAATATCTTTAACCCCTATTCAAACCTATCATTTAAGGAGGAAAGAGCATGAGAACAAAATTAATTGTTGCGTCCGCACTATTGTTTATTCTATCCGGCGCTGTAATGGCAGCCGATGTTACAGGGACATGGGTAGCAGAGATGGCAATCCCGGCTGGCGGGCCTGGTGGCGGAGGCGGCGGTATGGGTGGAGGGCCTCAGGGGCCAATGAAATGGACATTTAATCTTAAGGCAGATGGCGCAAACCTCACCGGAAGTGTTATAGGCCCCATGGGTAGAGAAAACCAGATCGTTGAAGGCAAGATAGATGGTGACAAGGTATCCTTTGTTGTAAAGTCACAGGGCATGCAGGGAAATGAGATGAAGATTACCTACAAAGGGACAATAGCAGGTGATGAGTTGACGCTCACTATGGAAAGAGAAGGCGGTATGGGCGGCATGGGTGGCGGACCTGGCGGTGGAGCAGGTGGCGGTATGCAGAGACCTCCGCTGGTTGCAAAACGTCAGAAGTAGATATTCATACACGTAGAGACAAGGCATGCCTTGTCTCTACCTTGAGGATGTTTACCAGCATCAGAGGCTTTATCATCTTTACAGGCATAGCCTGCAGGAATCATGCTTTTCTCAACTACATATAAGAAATCAAAGTATCATTTAGTTTATCTCTTAACTCAGGATTCACATGCACCTCTTCAGCATATTCAGGCCACTTTGACACTGTCATGTCAATTTCCTTAATGATGCTGTCAGCCTTTTTGATATTCATTGACTGGGCAACGCTTAAAAGGTCATCCCTTTTTATGCCTGTTCTTTTTCCATTTATACTCAGGGCATGCTGACTCACCCATTCGCTCCCCGGTCGATAAGCATGACAAACATCGTAAGCAGGAGAAAGCTCCCATTCCTGATCTCTTTTGAGGAGAAATGAAAAATTCTTTGTGTGATCATCACAGTTTCTGGCTATTACATTGAATACCATTCTTCTATAAAGCTGCTCTGCCTGTGGATATGGCAGCCTTAATATACGCATGGTTTGAAAAAGCTGTTCGTAGCTATAACTTAAGGTATCATTATAATCATAGTGCTGCATGGCACACAGGGTTTGAACATGATGCTTTACATCATTTCCTTCGCGATCGAACCTTCTTGTCATGAAATGTGCCCGCCCACTCTCCTCATGCAACCTGCTTTCCATCATATCGATTCCACTGGCTATAGCCATATTGTAATATGCCATTTCTACCCGGCCAAAACCTGTAGTTTTACCGAATTGATCATCACTCACCCCATCCAGTTTAATCAACCAGTGTGAAAAGCCAGCAGGGGCTGTGGTTTGCCCTGATTTTACCTCTCCTGTTTTTTCATTGTATGCAATAATTGCCTTGGGTCTTGCCCCGCCAGCAGAGGTGCCGATCCGCAGTATTTCTCTCATGGCTTCATCATCACTTTGTGACAGCTCAGCCTTAAACCCCTCTCTTATATTCAGCATTTTTTGAGTAACCTCTATGAGGCTGTCCATCTCAATATTAAATGCCCTTTTATTTGATTGAAATAAAACAGGTTCAAACTCAAGCGCCCCTATGCTGCGTGTCCCGATAAAACATAGAAGCTCAACAGGATTATAGCTGTTTTCAGGCCTTCCCTGCCGGGCAAGCCATCCATTAATTAATCGATTACCATACCTGTCGGGCAAGGTATCAGAAAGCAGTCCGGGTAATCCCCTGAACGCATCGAGATTCCACAACTCCGGAAATGAAAAAATTCTATTGGACAGATTCAAAGGCATTTTAACGGGTGCCAGATCCCATTGCCGGGAGATAATATCTTTGGAATACTCAAAGGTTGAAATCCGGGTCTCTTCATTCCAGGCTACTGCGCCTGCATGTTCACCCCATATGTATATGTTTGCGGTTAATTGCATTACCAGCTCTCTTCAAAGCCTTTATCTTTCTTTTTCTCCCTTGCCCTCTGCCGTTTTCTGCCTTCTATTTTTGCGAGCTCTATCGGGCTTATTATTTTTTCTATCTTAAATGTCTGTAAGATATGCAATGAATCCAGTGCCCTTAAAATTTGAATCAGGGATATAAGTGTAATGGACTCACCACTTTCTATCTTAACAAGTGTGGACCTGTTTATGCCTGCCTTTTCAGCAATCTGCGCCTGGGTTTTATTTATGGATAACCGCCTCTCTTTTATATAGTTGCCAATAGCAGAGATTATTGCCCGGTCACTCATTGCAACCCAGTCTGTGTCTATTTTTGCCATCATTAAATGCTTTTTATTAGGTTAATGTTGTTATTTATAGACAAATATAGGCTTTTATATATTATGAGTCAAGGGTAAATAATCTGTTTTACTTTCATCTTGTTTCCATGCTCAACATGGCATCAGCATCAGCGAAAAGAGTATTCAAGTCATACCCTTCTCCCGCATCAATTTCCCTTTCCCCTTTGAGTAAAAGCCGGAGTAGTTCTTTTTCCTGCTCCGATTTTTCATAGGCTTCAACGCCAATCATGACGGCAGCACCCCCCCTCTTTGTTTTGAAAGCATTTTGCTAAAAGCTGAATGCTAGTAGCTGACCGCTTGAATCCAAAAACGATAGTTTTTGGATGGACACCAATTAGTTCTCGATAATTTCGGCTTTACATTCCATACCCTCATCGTATACAACTGTGGTTATGTTTTCACTATCAAAGCCATGATCTACTAATATTTTAGCTATTGCTTCTGCCCTTCTTGCCGCAACTCCTATCCGACCTTCATCAGAGACTTCTTTATCATCCTTACAGGCACAGCCTTCAATTTTATATCTTTTAGATTTGTCTAATTTGTTGAGCATGGCTTCCATTTCTTTATCCGCTACTTCAAATGTCCCCGGTTCAAAATTAACAATTACCGGGTCAAGCTTACTTTTTTCTTCTGCAAAAATATTTAATGAAAGGCAGAACACAAAAAAGAATAGAAATAGTTTTATTTTTTTCATTTTTATAGCTCCTTTATACTTTGATTTTTGCCCTCGTTCCTATGGTCCCCGTGGGAACGGCCTGTTTTGACGCTCCGCGTCTCTTTTCCTGTCATTAAGGTTGTAACTCTTTACTTTTCAAAGTCCTTTTATCAACCTTAAATGATATGAAAACTATTAAGAATGCCAGCAAAACAAAAATGCTGTAATTAACAGGTTTGTAATCAGGGGAATATATTGCCATAAATATGGAGATACCAATCAGTAACAGGATACCAGCAACAAATATAGCGAACCCCTTTGCTGTATGATGAAATATGTATTTTCTTTCCATAGGAATTCTCCTTTCAATTTATTTGTCCTCGTTCCCATGGTCTCCGTGGGAACGCCATGTTTTGATGCTCCGCGTCCCCATTGTTAATTCATTATAACACAGAGTGTTGATTAACGAACGGTTCCTATGGAGACCGTTGGAACCAGAATAAACAGGTCTATGACTTCGGAGAGTCAAACAAGCACTCGCATTATCGCACCTGCTTATATTGCCTTCCCCATCGTCCAACAAGGTCGGCACTCCCGAAGGGTGATCACGGCGCTCAATACCGTGACTATGCATTCCCTACTATCGCTTCCCCACCATCGCTGGAAGTCAAGGCATAGCTCGGGGCCGGAGTGGATCGATACTCCTTACTCCCTAAAGGATTTAGCTTCATTTATTCTCTTCAACCTCACCTCCTATCTCACACCAGTTTTGACCGGCGCTTTCAGAACGTCCCTCGTCTCAGGATCATCCCTGAGAACTGCACCTTTCGGCAAAGGAAAGTGGAAATCCTCCTTGCTCAATTCGGGAGATGATATTTCTTTATATACTTCGGTGTAATGGTCATAATTATTAAAGCGCTTTATATTTTCAATTTTTTCTTCAAATCGTTTCTCTGACCATCCCAGCTTATTTTCTTCATAATATTTTGAATATAATTTAATAGTATCTTTGTAATCTCGAAAGCGATAATATTTTCTAACAAGGTAACTCTTCTTTGATACCCATATGGTTTCGCTACGAGAAATATCAGATACTCCTCTTATTACATAGCAGTATTCTTCGCCGATCTTTTCAATTTTTTCAACCTTTGGATTTTTCAACCAGGCAAACGGGAATTCATACTCCTTAAATACAGGCAGGAATAGTTGCGGCATAATAGTGAAAGGCCCGTTGTATATTTTCGCTCTATTCAATGCTATTTTGTCACTCGCTTTATTAACAAAAGTATTATTATCCCGGGTGTAAAAATAAGGTTGGGTACTGTCACTCCACATTGCCCAAGAACGACCCATGCTTGAAGGCACATTCGTTTGGGTCCAGGTAATGAGGTATTGATCGGGCTTTTTCATGAGGATCGAAAATGAGATCTCGGCCACTCCTTCAAACTGTTTAGGTCCATAGACTATGCTAATAGTTCCTTCAACTTTGTATGTCTTCATGGATTTATATGTAGCTGCAACCTTTTCCAGTATTTCGGTAGCAGAAGGGTTGTCAGCATAAGCATTTGTACATAGAAATAAAATCGTAATGACGAATACTACAATTTTTAATTTATTCATGTCTGTTTCCTTTTTTAAATCTAGTGACACTCTGTTATAAACCTTCCTTTTCTGGTTTACGCCCTAATCACCAGGCCAATCTCTGAGTTCTATGCCTTGAGGCACAATATAGTTAAAGTCCTCTTTGTTCAATTCGGGTGATGAGATATCTGTATAAATCTCAATGTGAAAGTCGTTTTCCTTCTTTTTCTTGATCCATTCCTCCCTTAATTTTTTTTCTTCATCTGATATTTTCGTTGCTTGCTTAAGTATTTTCAAATAATCTGGCTCATAATAATATTTCATAATCAGGTAACTCTTATTTGATATCCATATGGTTTCTTTTTGGGAAGTCACAGAGGTGCCACTTATGACATAGCAATCTTCATCTCCTATTTTTTCTATCTTTTCGACCTTTGGATCTTTCAACCAGGAAAACGGGGCCTCATTCCCCTTGAAGACTGGAAGGAGAAGCGTCGGCATAATGTGAACAGGTCCATGATAAAATTTTGCTGCACTCAAAGCCATTTCGTCATTAGCAAATTTGAATAAAAAATTAACCTTCCTATTGAGTAAATATCTCTGGGTCCCATCACACCACAAAACACATGAATATAGTTCCCCTGGTCTCAGGTTTGTTTGGTCCCATGTAAGGATGTACATATTAGGTTTCTTTAAGAGGATTGTAAAAGAGAGCTCAGCCTTCCCAATATTATTTGTATATTTGTGGATGGAAGTGATAGTTCCCTTAGCCTTGTAAGTTTTCATGGATTTATATGTAGCTGTAACGTTCTTTAGTATTTCATTTGCGGATGGATTGTCGGCATATGCATTTGTGCATAGAAATAAAATCGTAATGATGCAAACTGCAATTTTTGAATTAATCATGTCTGTTTCCCTTTTCTAAATCTAGTTACACCCTTTTTTAACCCTACCTTTTCGTGTTCACGCTCTAATCATCAGGCCAAAATGTGTTTCTCGTTTTTATTGGACTATCCCCTTCCGATTAGATCATTATTTATTCTGTTCATCTTTTTTGGCACGAGTAGAATGCATCGTCTCGCGAACCCCCCGAAGTTTCCAGATCCCATCCTCTTTGTGAAAGATAGCGGTGTAAAGATAACCGTCTCGTCCTGAGCCAAAATTACAGTAGATAATTGCCTTATCATGGTTCTGGTTAAACTTGGGCTCCTTGTTTCCTTCCCAATCCCCGACTTTTATGGTTTCCGCCACCTTCTTTCCGGCAGTCACCAGATCAGGATCTTCAATCGGCTGCGGGTTTGAGTCGATGTATGCAATTGCACTGTCTACATAGTTAGAAAAATTATTATTCTTACTTTTTTTCTTTATTTCCATCAGGATTTCACGGCTGCGAGGAGAGGCAATTAATTTTAACGTATTTATCGCACCGGCCTGTGCCCATCCATCATTTAATTCATTGAGGGCACAACTTTGGAGAAAGTCCCATTCTTCTTCTGTTATGGGATCAAACATCGTAGTAGCAAGCTGAAATGCCCAGCTGTTTTTGTTGGTATAGGGTTCTTTGTCCGGTGGAGGTGCATGTTTTATAAAGAGACGCAAGTCTTCCGGCACCCCTATAAAAGCGAGGATCTGCCCCGCCCTGGTTCCTATATTCCTGTCTGTGACCAATTCACGCAGGGGCGCGCGTAGTTTATCTTCCAATTCAAATATCTGAGCATCAAGGTTGTGTACGGGACTTTCAAAGGTACCCGAGAGAAGCTCGCGCATTGCATCTACCTGAGCATCTCCAGTCAATTCAGCGATTCGTGCCACCTCGGTATTGTCAAACCCCCTTTTTAAAAAAAACTCAGATTTCCAGTCACTTGAAGCGTATCCCTGGTACCCTGGTTTTTCTACATTAAACATGATAAACCCGGTAAGACGTTCGGATTCATCCCAGATCCCATTAACAATTCCTTTCTCATCAGATTGGAGCGTTAAAAGGTCGACTGTGTGGACATCATCCTTATTGGAATTATCGTACCACTGAATTTTTATCACCACATCCTTTAGAGGTCGTCCAAGGCCATCAATAACCTTTGCGGTGAGATTGCGTACTGAAGAAGTTTTATTTAAGACAAAGGTGTACGATTTTCCCTGAAAGTATGTAGTTGTAACATGCATTTTATCCCCATCAATTATTCCATCCCAGGGGATTAACTTCCAGCCCACATCCATTATAAGGCTGATCTTATTACCGTCGATTTTGCCATCAGTAAGTGGCATCCCGATTGTGTGTAACATTAGTTTTCCAGTCAGAGTCGAACCATCCACTTTTAATATCATTCTAATATCAGAATTATCAATTTTACCTACCCAACTGCCGGAAATATCATCGGCTGCAGCGGATGTTGTAATACCAAGAACCATAAAAATACTTAAAAAGGTATGTAGGTATTTATAAATTTTCATTTTGTCCTTCCTTTTTAAAATTAGTTTGTAGATACTATGTGGATCACTTGGAAGCCATTTGATATAGTTTTCTTTTTAACCCATTAAAAAGGAGGATACCAAATGAACAAGAACCAAGTGATCCAGAAGGATAATAACACAAGAGAAGTTAATTTGTACATGGCAATGGAGCTGTCGGATAAAAAATGGAAGCTGGCCTTCAGCGACGGGAGTAAAGAGCGATTACGGACTATAGATGCTGGGGAAATGATAGTGTTATGGAAAGAGATAGCAGATACGAAGGAGAAATTTAAATTAGATGAAGAGGTAAAAGTAATCAGTTGCTATGAAGCTGGAAGGGATGGATTTTGGATACACCGGTGTCTTTTAAGTAACGGAATAGATAATAATGTTATTGATCCAGCGAGTGTGGAAGTGGATCGCAGGAGGAGGCGAAAAAAGACAGACCGCCTGGATGCGAAGAAGCTCTTAATGGCATTAATGAGGCATATGTGGGGAGATAAACAGGCTTGCAGTATGGTAAGGGTCCCCTCTGTAGAGGATGAAGATGATAGGCAATTACACCGGGAACTGGAGAGTTTAAAGAAGGAACGAACAAGACATAGTAACAGGATTAGATCATTATTGATATCCCATGGAGTAAGGATAGAGAATCCTGGGAGAAGAGATTTTATAAAATACCTGGATAGCGTTAGGCTATGGGATGGAAGTGAAATAAGTAAGAACTTGAAAGATCGTTTAAAAAGGGAACATGATCGTTACAGTCAGGTAGAGGATCAGATCAAAGAACTGGAAGGCATCCGTAAGATTCTTATACGTGATAAGGAATCGGAATCCATGTCACGTGTAAGGCAAATGCTGAAATTGAAGGGTATAGGGATTGAGAGCTCCTGGATTTTGGAGAAGGAATTTTTTGGCTGGCGTAAATTCAAAAACAGGAAAGAAGTTGGCAGCTTATCAGGCTTGAGCCCGACACCTTATTCCAGTGGAAATAGTAATAAGGAACAGGGGATCAATAAGGCTGGAAACCGGCGAGTCAGAGCCATAATTGTTGAGATATCATGGATATGGATAAGATTCCAAAAGGAAAGCAAACTGACAAAATGGTTTAATGAAAGATTTGCAAGTGGAGGCAAGCGGATGAGGCGAATTGGGATAGTGGCAGTAGCGAGGAAGCTTCTAATTGATATATGGAGATATATAGAGCATGGAGTAATCCCTGAGGGAGCTGTTGTAGCTTAAGGGGAGGATCAATAATAGCCAAAGGAAAGTAAGAACTGATTAAAGCTGGTAGTTGGTGAAGGTGCCCGAACCCAACCTTGGTTGAAAAGATACCGTTTTCGTAGATGGGGCTCCTTCATCACCGGTTAAACAAAGCCAGAGGGCGTATGTAGTATTAGGTGCTCGATTAATCGACACGGATAGAAGGTTGTTATAATCTCATAAGAGATTTATACCTTAAAAGAACCGGGCCAATGAACCAATAAAAGTCAGTGTTTTTACAATTTAAGTGTTTTTGTAGGTCATTTAATCAGTAGCAATTACTAGTAATTGCTACTGATTAAATGACCTACCGCTAGAGGTGTGATTAAAATAATAATTTATACTAATTTGGCTTGACAAGTGGTCCCATAGAAGGTTGGGTTAAGCGCAGCAACCCAACAAATTCCCGGGGGCTTTTTAAAGCAAGTTCCATATACAATTTAAAAAAATCCTTTCTATTTTGAGCCATCAATTAAAAGGAAGTTGGGTTTTAACCCAACCTTTGCTTGTCTGGTCCCCATAGCGTTTGTTTAAACAAAACCATCGTCAGCTATTAATAATTTACAGGCCAATCTGAGCGTGTTGCATTTTCTGGGACAGCATAGTTGAAATCATCCTTGCTTAATTCAGGTGATGTGATTTCTGTATATTCTTCAACTTCTGGAAAAAGGTCGTGTAATATTCCTTTCTCATATTCTTCAATCATACGTTTCTTTACTTCGTTTGAAAATGTGGTGCTATGCATAATCACTTTTAACCTATCAAACTCCCAATAATATTTTCTGATCAGATAACTCGTTTTTGAGACCCACATGACTTCTCTTTTGGTAAGCTCCGATGTTCCGCTTATGACATAACAATCCTCTCCCCCTGTCTTTTCACTCTTTTCCACCTTTAAATCTTTCAACCATGCAAAAGGGTCCTCATTCCCTTTAAAAATTGACAGTAAGAGCGGTACCATTTTAGTAGGCCCTTCGGTTTTAGAACATTGTTTCAGAGTTATTTCGTCACTCGGCATTTTATTTAAAACCTTAACGAACGAAAAGTATAGATATGGTTGGGTTCCATCGCTCCAGCTTACATAATCCTTATTTTTTTCAGGCGGCATTCTCTTTCTTGACCATGAGATCAGGTACATATTTGGCTCCTTAAAGAGAATAGTAAATGGGATTTTATTTTTTTCATTGTAAAATTCATGACGATCTCCCTTAACCTTGTATGTCTTCATGGATTTGTATGTGGCGGCAACCTTTTTAAGTATTTCATCAGCGGAAGGGGCGTCAGCATAAGCATTTGTACACAGAAATAACATTGTAATGATGATTGCTACAGTTTTTATTTTATTCATGTCTGTTTTCCTTTTAAATCTAGCAACACCCTGTTTTAAACCGACCTTTTCGGGATTATTCTCTAATCATCAGGCCAGATTTCTCTTATCTCTGTGCCTTTGGGTACAGTATACTTAAAATCCTCCTTGCTCAATTCGGGAGATGAGATTTCTGTATATACTTCAGTGTAAAAGCCTGACGTCTTTCTACGCTTGTACTCTTCCAAATAATATTTTTCTTTTTCTATTTGTTCATCAGTAATTCCAGGCCAGCGTCTGCCTCCTTCAGGGGGTTCTGTAGAACGCATATATTTTATTATATGGTAGCTAGTCTTTGAGATCCAAATGTTTACGATTTTCGATTCCGCCGATGATCCGCTTATCATATAGCAATCATCTTCTCCGATCTTTTCTACCTTTTCGACTCTTGGATTTATTAACTCCAAAGAGGGAATATTAAAATGTTTTAAATTTGATAAAAAATGTAATGGGATAAGGTGTACAGGCGCTCCTACTTGTAAACCTTTTCTTAAGGCAATGTCATCAGTCGTTATTTTATATAAACTATATCCACCATATAAATAGGGTTGACTCCCATCACTCCACAACACTTTTATATTATGGCCTGATGGAAGGTTCAATACGGTCCAGGTCATGAGGTACATATTGGGCTTCTTCAAGAGAATCGTGAATGTAGACTCCCCACCGCTTCCTGTTCCCATTGTAGACTTTTCGAATGAGGATCTCGTTCCTTTGCACTTGTATGTCTTCATGGATTCGTAAGTGGCTGCAACCTTATTCAGTATTTCCTTTACAGAAGGATTCTCAGCATAAGCATTTGCACACAGAATGAACATCGTAATGAAGCATATTACAATTTTTATTTTAATCATGGATTTCACCTTTCCACTTGACCACAGTCTGTAGGTTGGGTTAAGCGAAGCAACCCAACAAATTCCTTTTTCAACCAAGTCCCCATATACAATTAAAAGAAATCCTTTCCATTATCAGCCTTCAATTGAAAGGAAGTTGGGTTTTAACCCAACCTACCATCTTTCCAGTATTAACCAACGCAGAGCGTTGCGAAAAAGAGGTGCGCACGGACCATGGGCACCAGAGAAAACATAATTGGGAGAGGAGGGTATACAATCACACCTCTCCCTTCTCCTCAAGAGGGAGGGATGCTGCGGAGAAACTTTCATCTGAATTTAATATATTAATTTCCAGCCACATCAGCACTGCATTTACCGGCTTTTTGGGCTAGTTCCAATCCCCGGCAGTCGCCCAGATTACAGGCCTTTTTAAGATCAAGGCACATGTTTTCTGAGTCATTCAGTTTATTATAAGCAACTGCCCTGTTGTTATAGGCCTGCAAATAGTTCTTATCCAGCTCAATGACCTTTGTATAGTCTGCGATTGCTTCAATGTATTTTTCCAAGTTCCTGAAGGCATTGCCCCTTTCAAAATATGCCTCCAGCATTTCAGGCTCTATTTTAATTGCACGATCGAAATCTTTTATAGCTGTATTATAATCCTTCAGAGCATTGAAGACCTCACCTCTCAGTTTGTAGTTAAGTGCAGTTTTTCCAGATTTTTTTATAGCCATATCAAAGTCCACAATTGCCTTTTCATATTCCTTCAAATACATATATGCCATACCCCTTCCGGAATATCCGGGGCCGTATTTTTTACTGATTTTTATTGCTTCATCGAATGCCTTAACAGCATTGTCATATTCTCCGACCTTAAGAAATTTCAAACCCTTTTGGGCTGCTTGATAAACATCGTATGGTGTGTTAACACCTGGCAAGACAAACATAATAGGCAATTTAGCAATACAGTCGACAGGTTCCCCATTTTTGGTAGCAGGCGTAAATCTATAATTTTTAACAGCCCCTATAGCTGAAGCCTCAAAAATACCTTCGGGCACAGCCTCAATTATCTCCGGGTTGCTTACCCGTCCATCTTTTGTAACAATAAATTTTAAAATAACACGTCCTTCTGTTAATATCAGCCCGTCAATCGTCTTTTTTTTAGGATAAATTGGCGGGATTGCTTTAGTAACCCTGGGAGGTGTATCTACCTCACTAAGCTTAAAAGCCTTTTCTTCAGAATTCGAATCATCAGATGCATAGGATAAAGTATACATAAGAGATGCAAAAAGAATCAGCACAATCGATGAGTTTTTTTTCATAATATCTTCTCCAGGTTAAATAGTAAGTTACTGTTGAATTGAAATACAAATGCAGCATGTTAATAAATATCCGTCCACGGAATATCTCTTTTGTATGATTCAAACCGTTTTTCATACTCCTCCAGATTATACGACTTACCTTCTTCTTTTAATAACTGAATAGCCTTTTCCTGACTTTTTAACGCCATATCAAAATCTCCGGCCTCAGCATAGGCTGCAGCCAGCGTATCAAACATTTGCGATTCAGGATCAAGATCATCTGGCTTTTTTGCGAGCTCTATTGCTTTTTTTGCATACTCTACAGACTTTTTACCGTCGCGATATTTCTTATCGATGCATGTAGCAAGCAGCCAGGCCAGACTGTTATATGCTGCTGCATAGTTGTTATCCAGCCTTATGGCTTTTAGATGCTCTTTAATAGCGAAATCATACTGTTTTTTCATATAATAAACAGACCCTCTTCTATGGTAATACATTGAAGAAGGATTTAACTCTATCGCCTTATTTATATCAGCAAGGGCAAGATCATATTCCTTTTGTTGTTTGTATAACTCTGCTCTATGAAAATAGCTGGAATGAATGTGGGGATTTAGTTCCATTGCCTTCCCATAGTCAGCAAGGGCAAGATGGTCTTCCTTTTGTTTTTTATATCTGTCATTTATATTGCTGTTTTTGATCTCTTCACTCATGGCCAGTTTTATTGATAACATGTCTATATCATCTCCGCCAGTATCCTTTATCTTTTTTGCTATTACATCTTCAAACTGGTTAAATGGCCCACCCTCAAAATGGATCTCGTTACCTACTACCTTGCCTACCCATGGAATTCTAAAAAGATTGGGGCCAATTTTTTTTGTTAGGGAAAATGAGACTGTGTCGCCGCTGATCCTTGCGTCAGGGGGAATCATTATGTTTGAGTTTAGAGGAGGCATTCTAACCAGCCCGGTAAGAGACATTCCAATAGCTTTTAAAGACAAGGTGATCTGCTGGCCATTTGCCTCCATAATCCATGTTCCTGAAGGTTTTACTGTTGGAGGCAAATGAATTTCATCGTTTACCTGGTCCTTTTTAGCAGGCACAACTTTTTTCGCTGTAAATTTAAAAGTGTTAGCTGGAACCCTGGCTGTAAATTGTATTTTATCGCCGACAATGGTCCCCTCCCATTCAGTCCTTTGTCTGATTAGCGTATTAGGAGGGCAATAAAAATAGATTTTATTATCTTTAATTTTACCACCCCGTATTTTATTTTGAGTAGATTCCATGGGGCTGACAGTTCCTGTAAGTTTGTTCCCTTTAACCTTGAAATCCATTGACATCACACCATTCAGGTAATTTGCAGTCCATTTCCCGGCTATATGTTTGTTGGGGCCTTCAGACTCCTGCACTGCTTGTTCTTCTTCCAGGTCTGATTTCATTTTTTTGGCTGTGAATTTAACAGGTCTGCCATTATTCACTGATATAAAGCTAAAATGGATTTTATCTTTTTTGATTACCCCTTCAAAGGGTATTTCAATTATACTGGAATTCTCTTGACGTATTGTATAAAAGGTTATTTTGTTACCTTCAATCTTTCCATCTTTGATTCCGCCCACGGCCCTCACTGTTCCACTTACTGATGATCCTTTAACTTGGAGTTCAAGATAAATATCACCAAGCGGTACTTTACCTTTCCATGTTCCTGACAAATGGTCATAGGAACCGGGGGCATTCTGAGCCTTTTCCTGTTTTGATATATTTACAGATGTGCCGGAGATATCGGATGCTTTTAAAGGTGTTGATATGCCAAGAACAAGACAAATGCAGAATAATGCTTTCAGATATTTATGTGATTTCATTCAGACCCTCCGAATAATGTTATTTTATCCAATCTCAAATCTAAATACTGTGTTACTACCCCTAATCAATGTTTTGCCTCTTGCTTGCGTTTATGCACCTCAATTTTGAATTTCAACCCCTGCTGTCTACATTCCAACCTTAAAGCTCCTGACATACTTTTCAAATGTTTGAAGATTTTCATTGAAGGTATCCTTTTGACTGGCATAACGAAACCGGTAAAAAGATTTCTCATCATGAATAATATATACCGTCTCTTTTTTGTTGTTGAAATTAAACACGAATTCATATGTGGCATAATATGCCTCATGGCCGTCTAAGGTTGTTTTTCCACTCGATTCAATTTTAAAATCTTTATAGTGGTATTTATCCCGCATCCCCTCACTCCAGGTCCTGAAAAAGTCTTCTGCGCTCATCCATTGGCTTCCTTCAGTGGCAGGAATGCCAGCCACATATATCATTGTATTTTTATCCGGAAGAACAAAAAGGAAATCGTTAAATGGCACTTCAGGTCTTTCCTGCCATCCTTCTCCTGGAGAGGGATCAATAGTGTAATTGATATTCGCTTTTTGACTCTCTTTAGAGTATTCAATTCTTCCGGAATCATCCCTTTCCTTAAAACATATCCTCATTCCAAGTCCGAAGTAAGATATAAGGATTAATATTGTCAAAGAGAAAAGCATAAAGGATGGTTTGATCAGCGTGCTTAAATCCCGATCTATCTTTAATAGTTCCCGCACCCTGTGCTCAAGAGTTTTTTTAGAAAGAGACATACCTGCGGCAGCAGGCATAGTGGAAAAAAGGCATGTCTTTTCCACAAGATTAAGCAGGGTGGCTGCATATTTTTTGGGGCTTTGTAATACATTGATAGCGTAATTATCACAAACATCTTCCCTGGAGTCGGAGTATTCCGAATTGAGCCGGTAAATAATCGGATTCCACCAGAAAACCGAGGAGAGAAGGTGCTGGAAAAACCCTGTAAAATTATCACCATGAAAAATATGGGCAAGTTCATGTAAAAGGATGCTTTTTAATTCATCATCTGCAATGTATTCGACTTCCATTGGAAGGATCATTACCGGCTTGATAATCCCAACTGTTACAGGCGATGAAAGTGAAGAAGAAAAAAATATTTCAGGCATGGGCCTGTTTTTAAATACATGCATTATGGTGCTGTAGACCTTTTTCAGCCTCTCCCTGTCATCAGTCTTAAGATTATGCATATAGCCTTTTAAAAAGGAGAGCTTAAACCCCAGGCGCAGAATAAAGGCTATAAATCCGGCGATCCAGAATGCCCCGAATATGTTGACTACCTGGATAATCCAGTAACCTTTAATAAAAGATAGGTAGTTTTCATTATAAGTATTTTTATACGTTTTAGATTGGCTGCTGTCTTTTACAGGTATTGCCTCAGGTTTTTGTGCAGTATGCGAATAAGGCTCCTCATATTGTTGTTTATATGGTTGGTTAAGTTCTATGGTTGGTTGAAACCAGGCGATCCGGTTAATGTTAAACATGAGAGTCATAACAGGAATGATCGCAATGGAGATCAATACGGCAAGATATCCAGCACTCCGGGCAGGCGCAGATCTTGGTCTCCATATCTTCATGATTATCCAGCCAGCCAGGGAGACTGTTATTATCTGGATTACAAGATTAAAGATCAGCTCTGCTGATCTGATATTTGTAACAAGAGAATGTAGATCCATAATCTATTTCCCTTCATAGTCATCTAAAATCTTTCTTATTCGTTTTATCTCATCCTTTGTAACATCAGAACCATGAAACAGCGCCTTTACAAGGTTAGCGTAAGAGCCGTCAAATATCCTCTTTTTAATATCACCTGTGATTTCGCGCGCCACATCTTCCTTTTCACGGGTAGCCTCATACAAAAAGTTTCTTCCATCTTCATGATGTTTAAGCCACCCCTTTTCTTCAAGACGCTTCATCTGCACCTGAATGGTGGTTCTTTTTAGATCGCGGTTATGCAGGGAGTTGACTGCATCAAGCACCTCATTAATGGTCACCTGCCCTCTGTCCCACACTATCTTCATAATCTCAAATTCAGGGTCTGTGAGTTTTGGTAAATTATAAGACATGGGTTGGTATCCTTTCGCGATGATTTTCAGGCTTTGTAAAGTCTTTTCTTTATATGGACATTAAAACGACAAGTGTAGTCACATTACAACGACACGTGTCGTCTGTCAAGCAT
The DNA here is from genome assembly GCA_012513605.1 of Desulfatiglans sp. Taxonomy (NCBI): domain Bacteria; kingdom Pseudomonadati; phylum Thermodesulfobacteriota; class Desulfobacteria; order Desulfatiglandales; family Desulfatiglandaceae; genus Desulfatiglans; species Desulfatiglans sp. Next base: position 24,472 of record JAAZBV010000097.1, read on the forward strand.
GTTATTTAGTGTTTATCTAAATATTTTCGTTTTTTGATGTGAGCTGTCAGCGCCCAGCATTCAGCAAAAGGAATTCAAAACAAAAAATTAGTTGATCCCCCCGGGGCGGATCAAAGCCTAATGTTGTTGAATGAAGATTAATAATACGTCATTCCCGCGAAAGCGCATTGCTGTCAAGTTAACAAAAATATAGTACCAAAACATATTACTGGTAAGGGATATAAGATAAAGATCCCTGAGAAAAACAGCTATTCATATTTCAAAACGATAGACCATTTCTCACACAAAGTCACAAAGCTCACAAAGTTAAGAAACAAAAAAAGATTATGTAAAAAACGTTTGACTTTCTTAGTGTTCTTTGCGCCTCTGTGTGAGATATTGCTTTAGGTTTTTGCTTTTCGCCTTAGCTTGAAGATAATGCGCGAAGGCGGGAATCTATTTGTTTTTATTTTCAAATACAAAAAGTGGATCCCCGCCAAAGTTTATCCCGTGCTTGATACAGGGCGGGAATGACGATTAAGCCAAAATGCCTGTGCGAAAAGAAATCCTCTTCAGAGTAACCCTGTTTACCACAGTCGGCTATCTCCTATATCTTCCAAGATGAACATTGACAAACATGGGCAGCTAAAATAATATGAGCTTTAAATTAAATAACCCATATAGCAGCGCATTCCGGGCTCCTGTGTCAATCAGGGTAACCGGGTATAAGATAACCCTAACTATTAAAGGAGGATTTTTTATGAAGAGGTATTTATCCGCTGCTGTAATGGCAGCATTTATCCTGGGACTCTTTTTCTCTTCGCCAATGCTGATAGGCGAGGCGCAGGCAGCCGCATCAGGAGAAAAGATAACCGTCCTCACACCACTTGGCACACCGCCAAACATCACATTGAAAAAGATGGCACCGCGCCTTGATACACTTGATGGCAAGACCATATATGTTGTTGACAACATCTATCCGGGTAGCGATCGCCTCCTTACTGAAATGGCTGCATGGTTCGAGAGAGAGATGCCAAAAACCAAGGCCATCTATAAAAGAAAAAATGCCCCTGGTGGTTTTGAGGGTGAAGACCCGGAACTTTGGGCCGAGATAAAGGAAAAGGCCGATGCGGTGATTATCGGGCTGGGTCATTGAAGCCAGTGCGCGCCGGCAGTTGTCGGCCATTCAATAAATTTCGAAGAGATGGGAATCCCTGCTACCGCAATAGTGCTCGCAGAGTTTTTTGAACAGGAAAAACAGAAGGCCCTTCAGGAAGGAATGCCCTCTGTAAGGACCCAGTGGATTCAGGGACCAGTATGGGCCAAGACCGCTGAACAATTAAGAAAAGGTGTAATAGAAGGTGTTAACCCCCTTTCCGGGCGACCTGTAATGAAGGAAATTGTTGAAAACCTTACAAAGCCCCTCACTGATGAAGAAAAAAAGACAGGCGAGATCAAAAGAGACAGGGGGCCTGAGACCTATACAGGCACAGAGGAAGAGCTGCACAAGCTCTTTTTAGAAAAGAGATTTACCGATTTTATGCCCATTGTCCTCCCGACAAAAGAGCGTGTTGATGAAATGCTCATGGGCACAAGCCATGACCCTGACGAGGTTGTGGGCAAGATGTCTCCCACCAATACCGGTGATTATTTTGAATTCTGGACATTTACTGTCAGGGATGTTGCAGTAAACGCTGTAATGGCAGGGTGCAAACCGGAATACATGCCGGTACTTCTCGCTATGCTATCTCCTGATCCGAGGACAGGTATTTCAAAGGAGGCAATCTCCATCTCAGACAATGGTTTCATGGGGGCAGTGGTCATAAATGGCAATATTCGAGATGAGATAGGTCTTAATTATGATGTCGGAGCCGTTGGCCCCTTTGCTCATGCAAATACCACCATTGGAAGGGCATGGAGCCTGGCATCCATTAACCTCGGTAATGGCGGAAAAGTTGGAACAACCTACATGGGTGTGATTGGAAACCACGGAAATGCTATCAACATGGTAATAGCGGAGAATGAAGAAAAATCACCCTTCAGACCATTTTCAGTCCGTCTTGGTTTTGGAAAGGGTGAAAATGTTGTCAGCCTTTTTGAAGGATGGGGAATTCTTTCAGCCGCAAACTGGGCTGCAAACAGATGGGGCGGAGACATGGATTATCCCCAGATCATGAAGGACATTACAGCACAACAGGGATTTTTGTTCGGGACAATTTTTGTACTGAGCCCCCCGATCGCAAACTTTGTGAAACAAAAATACAATACTATTGAAGAGCTTGAAAAGGCTATTGCACCGGCCCCTGCCTTTGGCTTTGGCGAAATGCCCAAGGCAAAACCCGGCGCAGAAAGCAATGCTTCAACGCCAAAGCCAGCACCCAAAATGGCAATGCCTATGGGTCCGACTATCCCGGTTATTGTTACAGGCGCAAGCAATAACAACTACTGGAGCGCGGGCGGTATGCGTTACAGCCGCAGTATAAAGATAGATGAGTGGCGTTAATTAGTATTCATCCAAAAACTGTTGTTTTTGGATTTCCATCCTCCGTAGCAGTGCTACTGCGGAGGACGGGCAAGCTCTCAGCATTCAGCTTTCAGCAAAAGTCATTAAAGACAAAGATTTGGCTGACAGCTGATGGCTGACCGCTGAAAGCCCCATCCAGGGTTTGCCTCTTTCTGGATGGACACTAATTAATATCCCTTTGATTTATCGGTAAATAACCGCGGATGAGGGTGGATAAAAACACTTACCCGCGGTTTTGTTTTTGCAGCCGGTGGAATATGGGTATATAATCGGCTTAAAAATTTTTTGGAGGTAAATCTATGCCGGGCATTCGATTCTCAATAAAAACAATCATCCTTTTTATTCTGTCTGCTTTGTCTCTTACCATACCTGGGAGACTCGCAGCACAGAATTCATCACCAATCGTTTATGAGGCACTGAGCCCCTGGGGAGATGCTGACCCAAAACCGCTTAAGGGCATTTCAGAGAGGCTTAATAATCTTGCAGGTAAAAAGATCGGTATATTTGCCAATTATAAGCGGGCTGCAATGCCTATTGCCTCATCCCTTCAGGATCGCATCAAGGAGAGCTATCCTGATGCAGAGGTCAGCATATATCACTCTGATAAATGGAATGTTATAGAGATAGAGACAGAAAAGAAGGATGCATTCAAAAAATGGGTGGAGAGCAACGATGCATTTATCCTTCTTGTAGGTGACTGAGGCTCCTGCACCAAGTTCCTCGTATTTAACGCAATGTCCATCGAGGAGCTTAAAAAGCCGGTCGTGTTACTGGCTAATCCGGGTTTTATCGGGGATGCAGAATCAGCATCATCAAATAAGGGTATGCCGGTCTTAAGGTTCCTGCCGGTCAATATAGCATGTGAATCTACTGTAAAGGCAGAGATAGATGCAGGCACAAGAGAGGCCATGCCTAAAATAGTCGAGGCGCTTACAAAGCCCCTTACAGGGCATGAAAGGGCGCCAAAATGGGCAACAGAACCGCCGCCCAGAGTCGCCTTTAAAGGTACCTATCAGGATGTAAACCGCTTCTTCTACAGAAAGGGGTGGACAGACGGGCTCCCCATAGCCCCGCCCACAGAAGAAGCTGTTAAGGAGATGATGCAGGGCACAGACCTGCCGCCTGACCATGTTGTCGCAGAGGTTATCCCGCGGCACGGGAAGGCCACTATAGAAAAGATCGCCATAAATGCAGTAATGGCCGGGGCGCTTCCAACACATATGCCTGTGATCATAGCGGCGGTTGAGATGCTTGCAGACCAGAAGACCAGGTTTGACACCTTTGAGGTAAGCACCGGTTCATGGGCGCCCTTTTTTATTATCAATGGGCCGATAAGAGACCAGGTGAATATTAATTACGGTTCAGGGGCATTAAGCCCTGGTAATATTGCCAATGCAGCCATAGGCCGCGCCATAGGGCTGATTGTGAAAAATATCGGCGGTGCGCGCAAGGGTGTGGAAGATATGGGTGTAATAGGAAACCCGTTAAAATACAGCCTTGTGATCGGTGAGGATGAGGATAAGAGTCCGTGGGAACCCCTTCATGTGGATCGCGGATTTAAGCGTGATGAGAACACAGTCACTGTATTTTTCCCGAACATCTATACGCAGGCCGTGCCCAAAGGTACAGATGCACAGGGGATAGCTGAATCCATGAAGGCGATGAACCCCTGGAGCATGTCGTGCTTTATAGTTATACCATCCCATGCAGAGATCCTTGCAAGCGAAGGGTGGACAAAGGAGGACCTGAAGGCATTTCTCATGAAGGATGCTGAATCACCCATGACCGCTTACCAGCAGAGCCAGGGGGTAAAGACAGAGGCAAAGGATATTCTTTCGGCACCGCCACCTGCTGTTGACCCGAATAGTCTTATGATCATTGTTGCTGGCGGCCCGGGTGCATGGACAGGTCTGTTAAAGAGCGTTGGGGGTATAGAGAATGACTTTGTTACAAAAAAGATTACGCTGCCTAAAAACTGGGACGCACTTGTGAAAAAGTACAGTAACATTGTGCCCAATTACGCCAGGTACTAGGGTATCATTTCAGCCGGGTATATATCCTGTTTGTAATTTAAACCGTAGGGGCACGCAGCAGCGTGCCCTTCAAATTGCTGTTTATGAAATCATCAAGATAAGGGCACAGTGCGCTGTGCCCCTACAATAATTCACCATGAATAATAAAATTTATAAGAAATACATTTGATTCTCATCTGTTTGAGAACCTTTTCCTGTTGACAACTCACCGTTTTAGATGTCATTAAAAGACATTTATTTTTCTACAATAATTCAAATAAATACTTCTATCTAAATCCTTCATCCATGGAGGTCAAAAAATGAAACGTCTTACAGGTTATTTTTTAGTCGCCCTGATGTTTATCTTTCCGGCAGTCATATACGCCCATCCAAGCGTTTACCCCCTTGGGACAACCATCTATAAGCCCGATAAATGCTGGAACGGTTATACTATCCTTTCCGCTGATAAGGGCATACTTATTGATATGAACGGGAACCTTGTTCATTTATGGAAAGGTAAACTCCATCATCCTAACAAGGTGTACCCGGGTGGATTCCTGTTGTCGGCCACTTCCCCGTGGAAACAGGGCAGGCAGGACGCTATCCAGATACAGATAAGGGATTTTGATGATAATGTCCTCTGGAGCTTTGACAAATGGGTGGAAGGAAAGGCAAATGAGGGGGATGGCAAAATGTGGGTTTCAAGGCAGCACCATGATATGCAGATTAAGGGAAACCCGACCGGTTATTACATACCTGACGCCCCGCCTGTGGACACTACAAAGGGGACCCTACTTGCCCTGGCGCATTACAATGTAAAGAATGAAAAGATTAACAGGAATGTGCAGCTTATCGATGATGTGCTCTATGAGGTGGACATTGCAACAGGAAAGATAGTCTGGACCTGGAAGGCCTCGGAGCATATAGATGAGATGGGTTTTGATGATGCAGCATTAAAAGCCATGCAGACCTATAACAGAAAACCAATGAGTGAAGGTGACGGCTTTGACTGGTTCCATCAGAACTGCGCGTCATACTTAGGCCCAAACAAATGGTATGACGGGGGAGATGAAAGATTCAATCCCGATAACATCATTATAGACAGCCGCGAGGCAGGTCTCCTTGCAATCATAGATCACAAAAGCGGGAAGATTGCCTGGAAGGCCAGGCCATATTATCGAGAGGGTGATGACAAAAAACTTGGATGGATGATAGGTGTACATCATACCCATATGATTCCAAAGGGCTTACCCGGGGAGGGGAATATTATGGTTTTTGATAATGGCGGCAATTCCGGCTATGGCCCTCCCACTGATTTTGCCCCGGACGGAATATCTGTTATGCGCAGGGATTATTCCAGGGTGGTGGAGTTCAATCCTGTTACAAAGGAGATTGTATGGGAATATACCCCGAACAGCTCAAGGAGCGGAAAACCAGAACCGATTTATGGTCATAAGTTATACAGCGTTAATGTGTCGTCCGCCCAGAGACTGCCTAATGGAAATACGCTTATCACAGAGGGGGCGCAGGGCCGTATAATTGAAATTACGAAAGACTACGAGATCGTGTGGGAATACATGAATCCCTATCTGTGGGATTCTGACATCCCCATGACAAGGACCCTTGTTTATCGATCATACAGGTTACCATATGACTGGGTGCCGCAGCTTAAAAAACCAAAGGAATCAGCAGTTGATGCGGGACCAAATTATATGTATAAAGTACCGGCAGATGATGGCTCCCTCCCCGATTTTGGCATAGAAAAAACATCTGTATGGATTCAGGGGGGGACACAGGGAAGACAATCCAAAGGAGAGGATAAAAAATGACAGAGACAAAGTATGGTAAGTATATTGTTACAGAACTAAAGGTGCCTGAAGAAAAGAAGAAGATAGAGGCGGCATATTCAAAATATGCAAAGAGGATACTGTGGCTTGATAAAAATGTGGTTGAGGGCGCATTTCACATGAATACCGCATGGTATTTAAAGGCTGCCCAGACCCTTGAGGATTGTCCCCATGCGCATGATTCGGATGAGATCATCGGCTTTTTCGGGAACAACCCTGATGACCCCTATGACCTTGGCGGTGAGATAGAGATGTGGATTGAGGATGAAAAACATATCATCACAAAGAGCGCACTGCTCTTTATACCTGCCCACATGAAACACTGCCCCCTCATACTTAAAAGGGTGGACAGACCCATATTCCATTTTACGACCGTGCCGGGTAAACTCTATATTAAGGATGAAGAGGGGAAATAGTTCCAAATTATCGTGATGACATCAATGATGTAGGGGCGAATAATTATTCGCCCCTACAGATGAATGCTTATTCAAAAATGATTTGCCCGGGCAGCAAGGTGAAGGGATGCTTGGATGATGGTGCAAGGCTCAAGGCATTTATTTAGGCAGTAATGGCTGTATAATAATATTTAGATCATTAAACGAACATGAACCTGATATGAATCAGAAAATGACAGCTCAAATAAAATCCGAATTGATTGCGCCATGTGGCATGAACTGTGCGATTTGCATGGGGCACCTTTTAAGAAAAAAGAATAAATGCCCTGGCTGCCGGGGAGAAGATACAAGCAAACCTGTATACTGTGTTAAATGTGTAATAGTAAACTGCGATTTACTTAAAAGTAACAACTTGAAATATTGCTCAGTAAAGTGCGAAAAGTATCCATGTACCCGGCTTAAGAATTTGGATAAAAGATACCGGACCAAGTATGGTATGAGTATGATTGAAAACCTGGGAAATATAGAACAATCCCGCATCAGGGCATTTGTAAAAAATGAAAAGATAAGATGGCGTTGTTCAGAATGTGGCGGGATTATCTGTGTCCATCGAGGGGCTTGTTCCGTATGTGGAAGGGATAGACATTAGCCAATATTACACATGATATTGCTTGATTATTATCAACCTTGTAGATAATATTCTGCTGTCCTGATACAGAATCCATATTATATATTTCTTCATAAAAATCCCGGTGAATCTTTCTGTACAGCATCCTAAAAATAAAGATATCCGGAACTGTTGAGAAACGTTATGACATTTAAAGAACTATTTTCTCTTACGTTTAAATATGTTTATGCCTTTAGGCTTCAATTATCAAAGGCGTTATTGGTCCCTTTTATTTTGTCGATTTTACTGGATATTATACCATTCTTCTGGTCAAGTTTTTTAATCAGTATAATTAATATGGGCCTTTCTTTAATGATTCAAACAATATTTGCAGTCACAACGCATAGGATGATTTTACTTGGTCCAAGCCATGTTCCAACATGGGGGATTATGAAATGGTCTATTAGAGAGACTGTGTTTATATTTCATGTAGTGGCATTAGCTTTAATAATATTTTTATGTACTTTAATCATGCATATCCCCATAATTGGAACTCTTATATTTTTTGTATTGGTTTTTTTATATCTAGTACTTTTACTTCCCAGGTTATCGCTTGTGTTTCCAGCTATTGCTGTCGGAGATAGATGCAGTTTTAAAAACTCATGGTTTGTGACAAAGAATTATCATAAATTAATGTTCTTTTCTATAATTTTGATACCATTAATAGTCTCAATCCCTGCAATATTAATAAGGAATATTCCATATACATTTTTAATTGTTAGTATTTTAACAAATGTTACAACAGTCGTTGGTGTTGCATCATTGTCTTTATCTTATAAATATATATTAAAAGAATTTTCAGCATGATTGGAAATAGGATGAAACTCAGGAATTCAATCGATAAAGACATCAAAGAGCTTCAAATACGACTGAAGGATGGCACCATACAACGGGCATTCAGGTGGATTGTGTCATACATGTCCAGATTGCGGGCAGTATTTGCAGATTAGTTTGGTGAACGGGCTGTATCGGGGTTATACCAGGGATATTTTAATATGACCTACTTTGCCCTGTTCCCTGAAGAGCTCAAGGCCCGTGATCTTAAGCTTGCCATTGTCTTTAACTACGAAAACTTTAAGTTCGAAGTGTGGCTTGCTGCCAGGAACCGGAAGGTGCAGAAACGCTATTATGAACTGCTTCTTAAGAGCGGTTACAAGAAACATCCGCTCATTGAGCCAGCAGTCGGGATAGATGCCATTGTAACCGCAATACTTAAAGGAGACCCTTCTTTTGAAGATGAAAGCATCCTCACAGCAGAGATCATCGAAGGTGTTACAGCCTTTGAAAAAGATATCGTAACATTTCTGAATAAAGTTGATGCACGGAAGAGTAAATGAAGTCTGCATCAATACAAAACCCGATGTTCGAATTCCTGGAGAATGATGGGAATGTATGAAATGGTTTAGCCAGACAGGTTTTCAGGTTGGTTTGCGCTATAGTCCATAGCGTATTTTAACCAGCGGCCTTTTGTTAAAACGATTTGACCAGCCTCAAATACTTTAATATACTCATAATCAAATTTCCTAATCATAGATAAATAAGGAACAGGATCATGTTGCAGAAACAGGATATCCTAGAATTATTGCGAAAGTTTAAAAAAAATAAAGGTGCAACCTATGACATAATTCGTCTAGGCATCTTTGGGTCGGCAGCCAGGGGGACAGCACATGAAGATAGTGATATAGATGTAGTCGTTGTTCTGGGAAAACCCGATATGTTCAACCTTATTGGAATAAAACAAGACCTTGAAGATGAGTTCAAATGTAAAATCGACCTTGTGAGACACAGGGAAAATATGAATCCTTTTCTTAAAAAGAGGATAGATAAAGAGGCTGTTTATGTTTGATATAGGTATGGTGAAGGAGATCCTTAAACAGATTTTTGATGCTACTCAAAAAATTCAAAGAAGATTTGCATTAGTTCATTCTGTAAATGATTTTACAGGGTCTGAAACTGGGATGGAAAAACTGGATTCTATATGTATGCTCTTGATAGCAATAGGAGAAAGTATCAAGAACCTAGATAAGAAAACAAATAATGAACTCCTTTCAAGATATCCGAACACGGAATGGAAAAAGATAATGGGGTTGAGAGATATTATCAGCCATCATTATTTTGATGTTGATGCTGAAGTTATATATGACGTCTGCATAAATCACATAAAACCCCTTTCTTCAACAATTCAAAAAATGATTGATGAGCTTTAATTGTAAAAGTAGTTATCGATATCTATATCCCCAATAATTTTCGTATAGAAACAAATACAATATATGGATAACTTCAAAGAACAAGAATTACATGAGGCACTTAATCCGATAACGTCACTCATCAGTAAGTCTGAAAAATCACAGCAGAAACTGGCACCGGGCACCTGGCAGCATAAAATGCTGGGAGACAATATCAGGGCATTACAATATGCAGCCAGTTTGATTAGCGGGGATACAGATATAAAGGGAAGTCTCACGCAGGATGAATTACATGAGGCCCTCCGATCAATTGCTTCGATGATAAATAAGGCAGAAAAATATCAGGAAAAGTTTTTATCGGGAACCTCCCAGCATACATTGCAGAAAAACAGGATCAATGCGTTATATATTGCGGAAAGGCTAATAATGATACGTATCGGATGGAGGTAGAATGAAAAATTAAATTATCCTAAATGAGATACAAAACGATATAGTCTCCAGTGCAGCAAAAAGCCATAAAGTCGAAGGAATTATAAAAATTCGGCTAGTTTGGCATATAAAACGACAAAAAATATAATTATATTTGGTTGACTTGCATGATTTGAGCAAATATATATCTGCCCATGAAATGGGTGGTCTATCTTTTTGGAAATAGCAGTATGACCTGGCATTCTGTCACCAGGGGATGTGATATCCGGTTTTCACGGTTAAAGAAAAGCAGGAATAACTCCATTTCAGTTGGCTTTTTGTAGTTCAAAGGCATCTTTCACAAAGAGAAGAATGCTGTAACCGCTAAAGACAAAAGTACAAATAAAAAACTATATAAAAAAGAGAAGAAACTAACCGTTAATACTGATTTGCAGGCTGCAAGGTTTCTATCCAGGGCAGACCCTTCAGACTGTATTTGAAAGGAATGCACATGAAGAAACTCTTATCTTTTTTCAGTGTCATAGCTATCACAGCTATGATATCGGTATTTGCCTACGCAGGCAGTGCCAAAATGGTAAAAGAGGCCACCCTCTCTTTCCTGGATGGCCAAACCCCGGAAACAATAGAGATTTACCCTGGAGACCCTGTTTTATTTGATCTTGACATTACGGCTATACGCAGTTCATTTCCAAAGATATACGTTGTCCCTGTTATCAAAGAAAAAAACCCGGCCACAGGTGAATTGGTGGAAAGAACAAAGGGCGCAAAGTATCTTACAGATATCTGTTTGCACAACCGTAAATGCTGTGATCATAAGATCAAAAACCTGTGCAGGCAAACAAAGGTGAAGCTTCCACCTGCTGCTAAGAGCAACCCTCCTTTATCATGTTTTCACAAGATCAAATGTCCATGCAAAGAGGATGATGATACAGGGATTTTCAGTTCAGATGATCTTGATATACTCTTTCCCAGATCAGATGTGTATGAAATATACCTGCAGATATGGGATAAAGGCAAGAGGATCGGTCGAACAAACACCGTTACAGTTTCAGTAATTGAAAGACCTTTTACAGGTGTAGTATTTACCGGAAAGCGTACCCCTGTATATACCCCTCAATGGGCTGTTGAACGATATAACTGGACAGTAATTGTTGATGGCGCTCCCATGATTATTCCTGTTCTTCCCTCAGCCTACACCTTTGACGGGATGTTTCTGACTGCCTCATTGGGCATATATAACCGGACATTAGAATATGATGAAGGAACACCAATATCTACCCCGGTTATGGAATATCCGGGTATTATTCAGGGATACTCTCTCAACAGTGCAATCGATAATCGAATAACCCTGGGAATTGAAGATATTGAATACACCTTTGCTGATGATGCCAGGATATACAGGATAGATTCGCAGTTTGCAGAGGCAGGTTTCGAGATTGCTATAAGCGATATCCCTTTTAGCTGGAATGGCAGATACTGGCTTCTACTCAATTCCTGGGGAAAAATAAGTCACATGTTTGTTTCATACACAGACTCTACTACCCCACCGGCATATCCGGGTGCAGTAGTTGCTGACTCAACAAATCCAACTGCTGCAAACCTGAAACAGCTGGGAATTGTTAAAAAGTTCACTCCTGCAGAAGGACCGGTTGACTCTGTAACAGGCCTATCCATTGAATATGCCTCTTTTGTTCCTCAGGGTACCTCTTCAAGCGCGAATGGGAAATTCCCGCTGCTAATATGGCTGCATGGCTCAGGAGGAGGTGCAAATGTCTGGAGCAGCCTTATAAATGACACGGGTCTTACAAGATTCGCGGATATTTATCAGCCGTTATTTGATGCGGGCGGTGCATATGTTATGGTACCAAGGTCAAATGAAGATTTTACCGAAGGGCATGCAATGCGCTGGAATCAAAAACAGGTTGAACCTCTTTTCAATGCGATAGATGAATTTATCTCTGAAAATCCGGATATAGATACTGACAGAATATATCTGGGCGGTTTTTCTATTGGAGGCGGCATGGTATGGCTTGCCATCAGAGAGCGTCCTGATTTTTTCGCAGCTGTATTTCCTGTTGCTCCCCCCGGCCGTTTTATGCCTGATCCTGATAGTGATGAGATATATAATTTTGCATCTCTTCCTCTCTGGATAGTACACAGTGTTGAGGATACTACAGTAAGGGTTGATAACGATACCCAGGTTACACCTCCCATACCATGGGGGTCAAGGCCGGTTATGAACAGGCTTATACCTCTTGCAGCAGAGGCAGGCACAGACAGCCGTCTTACACTGCTACACCCTGTTTATTATCTTGGCGGACATCTTGAGGTACAGGCAGTCTACAACAATATGATTAATCCATACACAGGGACCCTTTATGCAAACGGGCTCACCATGTCGGACCCATATACTGACAGAGTGAAAAGTACTCTTATTCAATGGCTCAATCAACAGTCTGCATTGCAAAATTAAAATTTCTTGTTAATTGAGCAATAGTAAAGCTGCCATACGCTGATATCAGGGCATGGCAGCTTTTTTATCAGCCTTTGGAGCCGGGCGAACATGTTTGCATAAGTGCCTATATAAAAAATAGGGCATTGAAAGTAACATCCATATCCGGTAATATATTTGAAAAATAGTTATAGAAAGGAGAAGCAATGGTTACTTCTATCATCTTAATGAATGTTGAGCGTAAAAATATAAACCAGGTCGCAGAGCAACTGGCAGATGTTAACGGCATTACAGAGGTCTATTCTGTAAGCGGAAAATATGACCTGATTGCTATTGCCAGGGTTAAGACAAATGAGGATCTGGCAAATTTAGTCACCAAGACAATATTGCAGATTGAACCAATAACCAGGACAGAGACAATGCTCGCATTTAAGGCATACTCAAAACATGATCTTGAGGCGATATTTAGCATAGGAATGTAATATTTCATCTAAGATATGAATCATTGTTGTCCAAACTAAAACAAGAGGGCGAAGAGACTATGTAAAAGGGGATGTTGCAAGGTTATTAGATTAAACAGAACCAACCGTATAACATAACGGTGTCCTATTTCTACATGTTGCGGAAATCACAGTATGTTTTGTGAGTAAACTTGTGCATAGGGTTAAACAAGATGAATGCACTGGACAAAGATATAGTCGAGTTCCCGGACAAAGTTGATAGAATATAAACTATGAGTAACTTCACAGAAAAAGAAGTACATGAAGCACTAAAACAGATAGCTTCGCTCATCAGTAAATCTGAAAAATCACAGCAGAAACTGACGCATGGGACATGGCAGCATAAAATGCTGGCAGACAATATCAGGGCATTACGTTATGCGTCTAGTTTACTTAGCGGGAAAACAGACAATAAGAAAAAATTTACACGGGATGATTTACTTGAAGCCCTTCGATCAATTGCTTCGATGATGGTAAAGGCAGAGAAATATCAGGAAAAGTTTTTACCGGGAACTTCCCAGTATACATTGCAGAGAAACAGGCTCAATGCATTACATATTGCGGAAAAGCTTATAAAGAAGCGTATTGAGCAGGCATAGGATGGATTAATATCCTATCCTGCAAGGAGGCTTTGTAAATTAATGAGGTGGTTCAACAATCCCGATATAGACTGGGAGCCACAATTAAATAGTGCTGAATTCACCTTCTCATGAAAGCCGGAGAATGGCCACCCTTTGATGTATTTATCCCTTTGCCTGTGACAGATACTTAATGATGTGCGCGGTATGCCTGATGCAATGGGTATTGTTGACGGGTATGAGTTTGCATATACTGATACAAAGGCCCTCAGTCCACCCGGTGATATCCGTGCTGCTATTTTAACTGCCCCGGGTGATAAGCATCATTCTTTTCAGGAGACAGTTGCCCTTAATGCCGGATACCTGGTAAAGGTGTTTGATAAAATAGAACTGGTAGTGGCCTGGCTTTTGAAAGATTTACGAGAATAGCATCAGGAGCAAAGAGAACATTCGTGTGCACCGAAGCTGCTGTGAGACATGCAGGGGACGCTATTGTTTCTTCTGCATTGCGCGGGCCTCTGTCAGCAGCTCTACAAGAAGGGTTTTGAGGCTCCATGACTCATTTGCCGGTGTAAGGGTCGCCCATATCTGACTCACAAACCCTGCACCCCTGTATGCATCCATGAGGCCATGCAGTTCATCCTGGCTTAGTCCTGACATTATGATCGATCTTGGCAGGTCAGAAGGGCTGGTTATGCCCTCTTTATGTTTCAGGGTCAGGAGTTCTCCAACTCCCCTTTCAAGATCACTGTTTACTGTAAATATGACAGGCACATCTTCCATGTTCAGCTTGGATATGAAATCCAGAAAGGTATTCCTCTCCTCTTCAGGGTATCCGCACACAAGAAGCCCCCTCACGCCGTACATCTTCTTGTCTGACCTCTCAATCCTGTTAAATCCGCTCGCCTTCTCCATAAATTAGCGCTCCATGTTTTTAAGTGAAAAAACTATATCTGAAATCGCCCTTTTAGAAAAGAAGTTTAATCATTGAAATTATTGTCACATATCGCTATAAAGTAATAACTGGCCGGACGAGCTATCATGAAAAGGTGTAAGATTGACACAGGTAAATGACATTATTGATTCAGCAGATCTTTCAGGCGACCCCTTCGGCATAATAAAACCCGAGGAGTATGGACAACTGGGCATTGACCCATCGGATATTCCCCCGGGCACAGTGGCTGCCAGAAGACACCCCCCGCTATTATCGAGTCGTTATGGCGGAAACGCATATGGTTTTGGTTTTTTTGAGATATGCGGCAGGCTCAGCAAGGCAGATCAGAACATAATTCAATCCATAGACCTTAACAGGGCGGATGATATAAAATCCAACTACCACAAGATCAATAGTATCTATAAAAAGATCAGCCTCCTGATCCGCTTTTCAAGCCTTGGGAGACCATATTACCTTATCCCGAGCCATCTGCTCGCCACATCTCTTACAAATATCAGGACCAAGGCAGATGAAATCAGCAAAATCATTAAGGGTCATGTCAAAAAATATATGCAGGAGAGCCACTCCATAGGCATACTTACACATGCGACTGACCCGATTGTTGATGAGCTCGCCCTCAGGTTTAAGGAGCATGAGTTTATTGTAATAGATTCTCAGGAAAAACTGCGTGACTTCAAAACCACCCTTGATATAGTAATCATTACCAGGGATCTGTATAAAACAGTTAACATGGAACTCTCCTTAAACCGTTCAACGGTTGCCCCAAACAGGAGCCAGCTTGAAAATTACCTGCTCTACACCCTGGACAAGATATACAAGATACTTAAACCGGACGGCGAATTGTTTATTGTGGCCCACCGCAATAAACAGAAGAGCAGCAGGGACTCAACCATCACATTCAAATCCATTGAGGAGCAGAAGAATTTTCTTGTTTTTACCCATATATTCAGGACAGAAAAGAGATATGAGGTTAGAGACACCCTATCTGTTGAAGTAAATATCTTTGATTTTGAGAAATATATAGAGCAGGCCTACCAGGATCAGGAATCAAAAGAAAGGCTTTTAAAGGGAAAAAACCTGGCAGACCTGTCCATTGATGAGATCAATGCCCTTCCATATCTGGATATACCTTTTATCAGCAGATATAATATCCCTGACCAGGAAAAGGCGTGGCTCAAACTCATGTCGATCTATTTTGACGAGATATTTTTCAGGTCTGTGCTGCCTGATTCAGTAAAGGCAGAATGGGATCGCAGGTTTGAGATAAAGGGCTATACGCCTGATTACCTTCTCATCTGCCTTGCCCAGAAAAGAAAGATCAGAAAGGGTGTCCTTGAAATAGAGCAATCAGTGTTCAGGTCTGAACTCGCAGGCTGCCCCCTGGCCTATCTGGCTGAATACAGGGACTCATTTGACTACCTCATAAGGACACTCAGGGTATTAAAGCGGTTACAGAACAAGAACTATACCGGTATGCCCGAAAGCTACCTTGAACGGATACGCGAGCCCTTTGAGAGCAAAAAGATGCGTTACGGGGGCATAACCCAGATCATTAAGCTGATAGGGAAGATAAACAGGCTGGAAAGGATAAAGATACAGCTTAACCCCGGCAAGATAGAGGGCCACAGGACAAAGGTGCTTAAACACATCGAGATACTGAGCTTTTTCGGTTTCAGCGAGGAGGAACTCAGGGAGATAGCCCTTATTGTTACAGGTCACACCCCTGCTGGAAGGATCCTTGCCGGGAAGATGAGTGAAAAGAAACTAAAGCCGGTCACTGACCTTGCCCGCTCAATGAACCACAGGGAAGCTATCAACCTTCTGAGATACTGCCGTCTCATGACAATGGCAGAGATCGTGGCATCGAGAAGGGTGGATATGGATATAGTGCATCTGATCGAGCTTTTTGATCTTTTTGAATCGGCCCTTCGCATAACCATGAACAGGGAGCTTACCTGGGATACCCTCCTTGATGAAAAGATTTCACTTATGGGGGGCATACACAACAGGCTTATAAACAAGCTTCTTATGATGATGAGGTATTTCCAGTATATAGAGTCCTGGAGGGAATTAAGCGAAAAGGGAGAGATGGAAAAGGAGTCCCTTGCTGACTATGAAGATGAAAAACTTGCGCGAATAGAAAGCATTATCACATTAATAAAGAATGTTGAATATTTTGAAGCAAAGTTTCTTAGTGATGACCCCCTGCAGCGTCCCACTGTCTTCAGAAAATTTCTTAATATGGATTTTCACGGCACAGAACACCTTTTTGAAAGACTGGGCAGCCAGTCAGGCTTTATTCTCTTATGGTTTACAGTAAATGTTACAAGAGGAACCATTATCAATTTTAACCCCCTGCTGGGGGATTCAATATATGCAGACCTTGCCGACAGGGTAAAAAAGATCGAGGAAGAGGCCAGCAGGATAAATACAGAATATCTTTCACCCATCATGCTGAGGCAGTTCTCGGATCAACTGTATGAGACCAAACTGCTTTTCATTGTTAACACAGGCTTCAAGCTCTCATTAAGCCAGAATGATCAGAGCCTCGATATCACCTTCATTGATATGGATAAAACCATTGAACGCCTCGGTGAACTGGGCAAGAAGTATGATAATGTAAGCCTGTCTGATATCCCCATTGAAAAACTTGCGGAGATGGAAAGGCTGCTTTCTGAAATCGAGGATTTTTATCAGGGACACCAGAGGCTCATAGCCAGGGATACAGGCGATATCAGGTTCCCGAAGCGGCAGACAGAATGGATAAAAACAATAGAGATTGTCAGGCTGTTTATCAGGGAAAATTTTAAAAAGGTATTATTTAAACCAGACAGCCTGTTCAGCAATCTGGAAAGGCTCTTCAAGTATTCACCCACAATACTTAACCTTGTCCTGCCTGAGCTTAATGATCTTCGTGAACTTGGAAGGGAGGGGAACCTTTACCGGAAATCTGTTGTTATTGACCACCTGCTGATCTGCGCCAAAAAATTTCAGACCCTGATAAACGGCAACCTCAAGGATTTCCAGGATGTTGATGCCCTTCACAGGCTTGCAAAGAGGGAATTCGGGCCCAATGCGGCAGGTATTGTGGGATTAAATGAATATCAGCTTGAAGAGCTGGCAGGCATGGCAAGGGAATTAAGAAAAAATCATGATCTCTTTGATGCTCTCATCAAGGCGTTTATCCTCCAGGACATAGGCATGAGCCCCCCTTTAAGGGAAAAATATAAAAAAGAGATAAACGCAGCTGATCAGGCCCAGGCAGGATCACTCTTTCTTTTAAAGGAGGATATACCCGAAAAATACGGCATGGGAAAAGATGCCATGAGATACCTGACATTTCTTATCGCGCACCATGACAGGCTTCATCATATAGTAAGGGGGGAATATACCCTGCATGCCATGAAGGAGATCCTTGAAACAGGCGACCCTGATCTTTTCAGGGCATTTTTCCTCTGCTCAATAATAATGATCTCGGCACTTGGAGAAGACCAGATACTGGAGGATCTTGCAATCAGGCTATTCAGTCTCAAGGATACATGCCTCAGTATAATTAAAGGTAAAACCACCCTTGAGAGCTACATGGAGGGGCTTTACAGTGAAAAGGGGCGGCTCTTTTTTGCCATTGAGGAGTTTTACAGAAAGGGGATCCCTGAAGGCGAGACCCCTGCCGAGTACCTCTCTTCCTGGGGCAGGCAGTTTTCAGGTTCCGGACGTTTCTGTGAGGCAGGTAAACTCATCTTCGCCCTTGAGCGCCTGTTCAAGCTGAGGGGTTTAAGGTATGTGGACTTCAGCGATATTGCCATGATGATCGTTCATATCCCGCTCCAGTACATATATCAGGAAAGAAAATATGCCAGCGTCGGTTACGCCACCTTTGAAAAGGACCTTTATGAGGGGTTACGTACATACAACCATATAAGAAAACTGCCAGAGGCCATCAGACACTTTGTTCTAAAAAATCTGTGCGAAGACAATATCAGGCTCTATGGCCTTGAAAATGTAGGGGTCTATCTGAGTTATGACAATCTAATAAAATTATTACTCCTCTCTCTCCTTGGTGCAAAGCGGTTCAGAAGTGATGATCGTAGGCCGACATGCCTCAGTTATCTCACCATTATCAGAGAGATAAAAAGGAGGTACGAGGCGGTAAATGTTGCATTGAGCCGGATATCGCTTGAAGAGATATGGTATGACAGGAAAAAGCTGGACAAATTTTTCAAGGCCGGCTCCGGTATCATCCTTGAAAAGGACAACAACAAAAAGGTGCTCTCAATTTATTTCAAGGATGAGATCAACATGCCCGGAAGGATCTCCCGCATGGTTAATATCAGGGATGTGGATCAGCTCAAGAGTTATTTCCACTATACCCTCAAGTTTCTTAAAAAAAGCAGCTACGATACCGATGACTATGAGGCCCTTCTTGAAAAGGCGTATGAAAGGCGTTTTAATGAGATCATAGACATGATGCTTGAACAGACAAAGGAGCGCATGAAGCATGTTGAGGATTTCAGGGAGGTTTATGCGATCTATAATGACCTTATGGAGAGGTCCCTTGAGATAGGTTTTAAAGAAGAGCACCTGAACAGGCTGGATGACCTTTATGATTTAAGGAATGACAGCCTTAAAAGGAGCAAGCTTGATGAGATAACCATTCTCATTGAAAAGATAAATGACCCGCGCGAACTGCGTGAGTACTGGAACAGCATTAAATGGTATCTTTTTAACAACCGGCAGTTTACCGGGAAGGAGTTTGAAAGCCTGGTGGCAAGGAATTTTGACCTTGCCGTTGCGCGGACCAATGCTTTAAAAGGCTGATAACCAGCCGCTAAGGTTGAATAAAAATATTCTTCCTGAAATATTTCAGCTCTTCAATGGATTCCATTATATCATTCAGTGCCAGGTGATCCTTTTTCTTCTGATATGGCGGAAGCGCAGGGTACCACCTTTTTGCCAGCTCCTTGATGCTGCTTACATCTATGATCCTGTAATGAAAATATCCTTCAAGAAGGGGCATGTGTTTTGCGAGAAATCTTCTATCCTGCCAGACGCTGTTTCCGCACAGGGGGGATTCCCCTTTACCGCAATGAGAAGAGACAAACTTCAGGGTGGCCTGCTCTGCCTGTGCGCAGTCGCACACTGATGCCCTAACACGAGCAAGAAGGCCTGATGCCTGATGGTGTGTGCGGCTCCACTCCTCCATGCGATCAAGGACATCCTCAGGGTAATTAATGGCAATATGGGGGCCTTCAGCGATTATGTTCAGGTTCGCATCTGTGATCACGGTGGCGATCTCAAGAATAACCATTGTGTCAGGGTCAAGCCCTGTCATCTCAAGGTCTATCCAGGCAAGGTTAGTGCTCATATGATGGTCTCCTTAGTGAAAAATTATCTATGTAGAACTTATAGGTTAATTGGAATCAGGTGTCAAACCATTAGGAGATTTTTACCATGGTCTTTTCTCTATTCATACCTTGGCGCATTATCGCCAAGCTAAGGCGAAAAGCAAAAGCCTAAAGCAATATCTCACACAGAGGTGCAAAGAACACTATGAAAATCAAATGCTTTTTATTTAATATTTTTTTGTTTCTTAACTTTGTGAGCTTTGTGACTTTGTGTGAGAAATGGTTTTTCGTCTTGAATTATGAATAGCAGTTTTTCACAGGGATCTTTATCTTATATCCCTTACCAGTAATATGTTTTGGTACGATATTTTTGTTAACTTGACGCCAATGCGCGAAGGAGGGAATCCATTTGAAAAGGGAAAAGGGAAAAGGGGTCAAATCTCCGAATAGCTCTTGACATGTAAGAATAAGGAATATAGAATCCAGCCCATGTCTAGACCATTAAGAATAGAATATACAGGTGCCTGGTATCATGTAATGAATAGAGGTGGTAGATATATCTCCATTTTTGAAGATAAAAATGATTATTCTCTGTTCCTGGATATATTGAAGGATACTATAGAAACCTTTCATATTAAAATTGCTGCATTTTGTCTGATGCAAAACCATTATCACCTCCTTATTCAAACTCCTGAATCAAATATATCAAGAAGCATGAGACACATTAACGGTGTATATACTCAAAGGTTTAATAAACTTCATGGGTATGATGGGGCTCTTTTTCGAGGAAGATACAAATCCATTCTGGTTGATGAGGATAGTTATCTTCTGCAGGTAATGAGATATATTCACAGGAATCCGGTTACAGCCGGATTGACAGACAAATTCAAATATCCATGGAGCAGTCATAAAGCATATCTTTCAAATGCAAAAGAATGGGGATGGGTAAGTAAAGATAAAATATTAAGTATGTTAAACAGAAATAAATCTTTACAAAAGGCTGTATATAAAGATTTTGTAAATACCCCTGACAATGATGATTTTACAGCCATATATAAAAAGAGGAAATTACCTGTAATACTTGGAAATGAGAAGTTTTTATCGAATATTAAGGATCGATATTTTAAAAATAAAAGAAATATAGAAATTCCGGAATCAAAGATATTAGTACCTGATAAAAGTGAGATAATGTCCGTGCTATGCAGAGAATACAAGGTTTCACTTGAAGATTTAAAGGTATCAAGAAGAGGGCAGAAGAATGAAGCAAGAGATATAGCGATATATTTAATTAGACAAATAAGAAGTGACACCTTAAACACGCTAAGTGGAGAGTTTAATCTTAAAAAAGATAGCTCTGCGGGGAGTATAGTTGATAGGGTAAAAAAGCAGATACAAACAGATAAGCAGTTCAGGTGTAAGATAAACAGTATATTAAAAAAACTTAACATGAGCTATTAGGAGATTTGACCCCTTTTCCTCTCCCTCGCTGCTGCAAATCCCTTACCTGTGGATAAGGGGACGACCTTTAAAATTAAAATTGCTTGACATTGGTTAGATTTTGAGTAAAAGTGTGGGCATGCCAAGAATAGCTAGACTAGATACACCGGGTTTATTACACCATGTGATGATCAGGGGGATAGAACGCCGCAGGATCTTCAAAGACGATGAAGACCGTGAAAACCTCATGGAAAGACTTTCTGATCTCCTGCCCAAAACAAAAACACAATGCTATGCCTGGGCCTTCATGCCTAATCACGCACATTTTCTATTCAGAAGCGGTCCCTCAGGTATTGCCACTTTAATGAAACGTCTCTTAACTGGTTATGCAATTTATTATAACAGGAGGCACAA
>JAAZBV010000098.1 GCA_012513605.1 Desulfatiglans sp.
CACCAGCCAGGTTCCCTATGGCCTCCATCTTCTGGGCCTGCTGAAGCTGTTTATGGAGCTTCTCTTTTTCCTGCTCCGCATTTTTCCTGTCACTGATATCGATCCATGTCCCGAGTGAATAAACCAGCTCACCATCTTTATATATGGGGGTAACATCTATCTCGGCCCAGGCGTGTTCACCACTTTTTTTCCTGTATTCACGTTCACTACTCTTAACCCCATCCTTTTGTCTTTTCTCTATAGAACCATATTTTGCATCATCAACAGACCACGGGTAAGGGAGTTTTAATCCAAGGACATCCCTGGATGAAAAACCTGTAAGCTTTTCAAAAAACGGGTTTACATACCTTACAGAGGTATCAGGGTTGTAGACCACTATTGCAGTTGGTGAAAACTCAAGCAGGCTTGAGCTGAATGAATCACTTTCCTGTAAAGCCTTTTCTATGCGCTTGCGTGCTGTGATATTCCGGGTGATCTCTGTAAAACCGGTTACCTTCTCACCTTCCTTAATGGGTGAAAACAGGGTCTCAAAATAGATATCCCTCTCATCATCACAGTATTCCGCAATAAACTGCTCCCCCTTTAATGCCCTCTCCTGTAACGAGTCCCAGTATTTTATTGCTTCAGCGTTACCCGACAGTTTATGTGTTTGCATCCCGGGTTTTATTTCAATATTTAATAGCTCTTCCCCCCTTTGTTTATATTTAGCGTTAAATGCCTGGGATACCCCATTACTGTCACAGATAAGAATATAGTCCTCGGTATTCTGCATCAGGGTATAATAATATGTCCTGATCCGCCTTAACTCTTCAAGCTCTTCAAGCAGCCTGATTTTATCCTCTGTTTCATTTTCAAGCCGGGTTTTAAGCTCTTTGATCTTCTTTTCCAAGTCTTTTTCGATGTATTGCATATTTACCCATGAACCTGCGTATCCTATTCTGATACGGAGTATTTTGTTTTCTGTTTCATATATGCCCTCTCAGAGGCCAATTTGAAGCAGGAGCCATATAATGCCTGACCAGGATTTTGCATCAAAGAAAAAACATGCCAAACAGTTATCAATAGACCGATAAAAAATTTAATCCATGATAAGTAAAATCAATTCTGTTTTCAAGCATAAATACCTTTGTTTTTAGAATAATCCTTTGGTGGGTGTCGCAGTAGCCTGGTAAAAAAACATTGACTAATTCGGAATGGATTCCATTTTGGTTAGGTATGGAAAGACACTTCATCGAATATATCGAGGAATACTTCGATAGAAAATTATCCTCCTGACCGGTCCTTGTCAGACTGGGTAAAACAATATCAAAGATGTTGAAGGGTGATTTTGATTTTTAAATACAAAGACAGGGAAGAATATTTTCGGATGGAGCTGAAATCAGGAACGCAGCAAAATGGCTTTCCGGGTTTTCGATTGCATGAAGAGGTATGGGAAATAACAGGCGATATGGCCCCGACATGTTGGATTAATATTTAAAGGTTTTTGAATCTTCCAAAATACCCTTTTAAAAAATTATTTCACCACGGAGTACATCCGCCTCCGCTGAAGCTATGGCGGGACAGGCGGAGAGCATGGAGTAAAGTTTATTATATATCAATAAATGATTTTTGTTTTCTTAGCGCCCTTTGCGTCTTTGCGGTTCAATTTTAATCTGTCACCTCAACCATATAAGGGCACGGAGTAAAAAACTACAATTGATCCAACTCTTTTTCTCCTGGCCAGTACCTTAAGAGCTCTCCTTCGCCGACATCAATAACGCGCTCGGCAAGAACTTTATAGCCGCGACGTTCGTAGAATTGCCAGTTTAGCAATTTCTCAAACTGAATGATGCTCTTTAAAAAACATCACCGCACGCGGTGGATATATTGCCGGATAGGAAGCATCAATAGTCTCACAAATCATACGATGAAGCGGATATAAATCAGTAGAATTGAATTCACGAATCATGGTTGTTGTATCTTTCATTGTTTTCTGTCGAACATTAAGCATTATGTACCAGAAAGCGTTTTATCGCACGGTCACTGTAGATACCCGAGTCATGCATTGCTATTAAAAGGGAATATCGTAGTCAAAGAAAATCGCCCCCTCATACTGGTATATTTTTTTTAGTGCGTCTTTTATTACAACTCCTAATTCGATACTGTAGTTTAAAGCTTTCAAATCTTCCGCCTCCCAGACGCCATCGACAATTATAGCAGCTCTATCTTTTTCGGAATCCCAAAAAATTCTAGTAACATCTTTAATTTGCTTGTAATTTCTTTGATCTCGTAAAACTTTATATATTTCCCATCTTACACTCTTATTAAATTCTGTTAGAAGAAGCTCAATTTTCTTTTCGTCTTTTATACAATCAATAAAATATTTTTTATATATCGAAAAAGCTTGTTTTATATTATGGTAGTGAAGCATATCGTAGGTTGGTAAGCATGACTCAAAAGCCTTGGCTGTAATGAAGTGAACTCTTGATAAAGTTTCTTTTCTGTTTATTATGTAGCTACCAACATAAATATCAGTACTAATGTGTTCTATATTGGGTTCAATATCATCGTAATCAATACGCAACAAAGGCCCGTCAACAACTGATACTAAATTAAAATTGTAAAAAGAGTTCTCCTTTTTTCTTTTAACTAATGATTCAATCTCATAATTTTGTGATTTCATAGACGATACAACAGAATTAAAAATGGCCTTGTCGTTTTGAGGTTTCCCATTCTTTTTGCTTAATTCCTGAAACGCGAAAATATGCTTTCGAGGTGAAAAAAGAAGATCATCTAATTTCTCGGATGAATTTACATATTCCGATTTCCACTCATAATTCTCTAGCATTAATTTTATTATTTTCTCATTAGACCAGATAGTCACAGGATTCCAGTCAATGTTTGGATCATTTTGTTTCTTTTCCTTTGTTAATAGAGCCCAAGCATTTTCACTACTTTTTTTACAGCTTATGATTAGAACTGTATAGATAAGAATCCCTTTTTTCAAGGCTACTTTATAGGCTAATATATCAATTTCTCGCGCCGCGCCTTGGACATCATCTATGTAATATTTATTATTTATTACGGTCCAACCATTCTGAAGCAAACTTTTAGAAACTGTATACTCAAGACCAAAACCTGTTTCCATAATACCTTTTATGTATTGATTATCATCTATGCTCATTTTGAATTCTCTGCTCGGTATAACGGTTTTGATTACCAGTCGGCGGGAATTTCCGACGGTCGGTTAAATTAAATGCTAGGTGGCTATTTTGCCCTTTCGATTCTATCTTCTCGTAAATGCTTTCTTTGTTCGTTATCCCATTCCATTGCAGCATCATATTTTTCAGTTAAAGTTTGAATCCTTCTCTGAATTCTATGTAACTTAATTAATTCAGTTTCAAGGCCTTTAGTGTTTAGTGTGTCATAATCTGTATTTTCATCTGGAATTTCTTTGGATAATTCATATGATGTTTCTTGATCGTTTTCAAATTCTTTTTTCCATTTTTCCATCATACCTGATCTGAAGGCACCAATCGCTGATGAAACAGCTATTCTTGATTTATTTCCTTGAGTCATTTGATCATTTAATTTTTTAAAATCATATACTGTGTTTGCTAAAGCACGTTTTAGTTCGATACGTAAATCAAGCGCTTTGATCTGATTGCTTTTCTTATAACTCATACAGCCTAAAATTGCTCCAGCTATACCGGTCACTGCACCTAATATTCCGGTAACCATACCAACATAACTAGTCCAATGTGGGTCAGCCATTATTGAGACCTCTTATATGGTTTGATAAAACTATCTTGTCTCTTAACTGTGAGCATTACAGGCCGGGTGGTGTCTCATCGCCCGGTCCTTGTAGATGCCTTGGTGTACGCCCGGCATGGGCGTGAATTAATGGGGTGAAAGTCCCCTGTACATGAATCCGGTTAATATGTTTAATTTTGAGCATATTAACAGAAGTACTAGCCGACGGCAAGGGCATCTTCGCGAGAAG
>JAAZBV010000099.1 GCA_012513605.1 Desulfatiglans sp.
CATCGGGATTTTGACTTTCGTTTTTTAAATTCGTTTTATTTTTATAAAAATAATTTTTTTAGGGCTGCCATACCCTGGGAGCATAAATCTCTCGAAAAAAGGGTTTTTCGACAGCCTCGTTATTTATTATTCCGGGTAATTCATTCATCGGTTTTCTCTTTTATTTGGATAGGTAGCCCCAGTAAACATAATATGTGACAAAAAAATGACTGGATTGACAGCTTCCTGACTTGATGCGAAGAGGAGGTCTTTCAGGCTTAAGATGCTGAGATAGTTTAGGAAATAACGATTTCATATCGTCCTCCTTTTGTTTAAAAATGTAGCAGGGTAAAGTATTTAATCAATATGATTATTTATACAATTAATATGCCAAACGAACTGATTTATACTTCTAAAAATTATGAAAGATTGGTTTTCTAAATCTGTGTGTTTTTTGTTCCTTTTGGCAGGATAGAATGGCTCTAATGCACGTTACCAATTACTTCCCTTACCTTTAAAGCAAGGTCTTTTTTTGAAAAAGGTTTTGGTAAAAAATTGACTCCATCATCCAGGATACCCCTGTTTGCAATTACATCTGATGTATATCCTGATGTAAATAATATCTTTATATCGGGATACGCGGCACGCAGCTCTTCTGAAAGCTGATGCCCATTCATATCGGGCATAATCACATCGGTTATGAGTAGATGAATTTTATTGCTATATTCAGCAGCTTTAGCTATTGCCTCATCCGGTCTTTTCGCTTCAAGCACTTTATAACCAAGGCTCTCGAGCATCATTGTTGTCATTCTTAAGATTTCATGCTCATCCTCTACAAGCAGAATGGTCTCATCGCCATGGATATTTGGATCTTTTTGCTTAATAGATTTAATATTATCACTTTCATCATAATAACATGGTAGATAAATCCTGATTATAGTTCCCTGACCTGGCTCGCTATAGACGTTGATAAAACCATTATTCTGTTTGACTATACCATAGACAGTTGCTAATCCGAGTCCCGTTCCCTTACCTATGGCTTTGGTTGTAAAGAAAGGTTCAAACAGGTGTTCCTGTGTTGTATTATCCATGCCTTTTCCATTATCGCTTACTGAAAACATAACGAAATCACCGGAAACAAACCCGGTATGAATAGCGCAATAGTCCTCATCAAATGATTGTACCCCAGTCTCGATTATGATCTTTCCAACATTGGTAATTGCATCCCTTGCATTGACACACAGGTTTACCAGGATCTGATCAATCTGGGTAGGGTCCATCATGATTGGTAGTGGGTCTTTACAGGGACGCCAGACAAGTTCTATGTCCTCTCCGATTAGATGACGCAGCATCTTGAGCATACTTTCAATTGTATCATTCAGATTCAGTTTTTTAGGCGCAATTGTCTGCTGCCTGGAGAAGGCTAGCAGTTGGGCTGTTATATCAGTTGAGCGTTTTGCTGCTGCAAGTATCTGTTGAAGATCAGAATGCAGACGCGAATCAGGCGCCACTTCTTCCAGCGCCATCTCTGTATATCCGAGAATTATGCTGAGCATATTGTTGTAGTCATGGGCAACTCCCCCTGCAAGACGTCCGACTGATTCCATTTTCTTTGCCTGGGTCAATTGTGCCTGGAGTCTTTTTTTATCATTTTCGGCCTTTTTCTGGGCTGTGATATCCTCATAGACCGCCATTATAGCGTTAATATTATCTCCTTTTTCTTTAACAGGGGTCGCAGAAAGTCTTACATCTACAAATGTTTCATCTTTTCTCTGTCGAATAAGCTCAATATTAGAAAAGGATTCACCGTTCATAACCTGTGTGAATAATACTTTATAGTCTTTACTCTGCTCGTCTGGCACAATCGGAAGACATCTGCCAATAGATTCTTCTTCAGTCCATCCGAATATCTCCTCTGCTGCGCTATTCCAACTTTTTACATGTCCATCCGGTGTAAGTGTAATTATGGCAAATGGTGAAGCGGTTATGATAGCCCTCTGGTGCTCTTCACTATTACGTATTTCCTTTTCTGCCTTTTTTCGATATTCACTGTTCAGGATCAGTTTTGCGAGTATGGCTGTAGTAGCAGGATAAATAATCATCACAGACAGACCGATTTTTAAAAAAACCTTTGCTGCCATCTCCCAGGGTAACCACAGCATACAAATAAGCATTACAATATGAACTGTAATGCCAAGTAGATAAAATTCAATAAGGGTTGGAGATTTATTTTTATCTGAACGAAGGTATTTCCAGACTATACCGATAGAGGCAGATGTTATAATAACTGATATGCCTGTCAGTACACCGGCTCCACCCATAATTATACGCAGGGTTGCAGTCATTATTACCGCAATAAACACCGGTATTGGGCCGAAAAAAAACCCGGAAATACAGAGAAGAACAGACCGTGTATCAAAAACAACACCCCCTCCAAATATCCATGGATTGAACATTATAGCTATTCCGATACACCCAAGGATAATGCCTGTAAGCACTTTTCTGAGAAGAGGATGATCATTTCTTGATTCAAAGTCGAACATATCATAAAGCAGATATAATGAAAGAAGGAGGGCAGCATTATTAACCATTCCGATAATACTTGAAGAGTCCATTCTTTTCCCTACGCCAAAACTGCCTTTCAGGTGTATTAATGCTACCCGTGATCAGGTCGACAACCTATAATTATCTACACATAGGTTTATAAAAATATTACAACATCATTAAGTGATGTTTCTTATTGGAGAAAGAAATTGATCAATATGCCCTCGATATACCATATGTTTTCATCAGCCCATACAAGCGGGCTCTACCCAAACCGGCGATCCTGCATGCCTCCCTTATGTCACCATTGGTGACAGAAAGTAGCTCACTTATATATTTTTTTTCATTTTCACATATGATTGTTTCCCTGAATTCCTTTATTGTAGGGAGAAGCTGTGAAAATGCGGAGGTTATGTTTCTGTCACTGCTTTTTTGAACCCGATCCATGTGATCGGTAATGGTGGAGCGGGCAAGATCAATGCGGATCTGATCAGAAAGGTGCTTTGGGAAAAGTGTGGGTTCATACCTTGCCTTGCTTATGGCCCCTTCAAGCGCATTGACCAGTTCACGCACATTTCCTGGCCAGTTATACGCCTCAAGGGTCTTAATAAATTCAGGGGAATAACCCTTTATGCCTATCCTTTCACGCTCACATGCCTTGCTGATAATGTTTAATGAAAGCTCTTTTATATCCTGTACCCTTTCTCTAAGGGGTGGAAGCGATATGGTTAAGGATTTTATTCGTAACAGGAGATCCTGTCTGAACCTCTCTTCCCTGACCATCTGTTCAAGGTTCTGGTTTGTTGCAGCGATAAGTCTGAAATCACTTTTAAGCTCTTCCTTGCCTCCGATCGGTCTGAATCTCTTTTCCTGTAATACCCTTAAGAATGTCTTCTGCACTGACATGGGGAGTTCGCCTATCTCATCTAAAAACAGGGTGCCTTTGTCAGCCTGTTTTATAAGGCCTTCCCTGTCACGGTCAGCGCCTGTAAAGGCCCCTTTAACATGCCCGAAAAGGGTGCTCTCAATGAGGGTTTCAGGTAGGGCGGCGCAATCCACAATAACAAAATTGTTGTCCCTTCTGCTGCTGTTATCGTGTATGGCAGATGCAAACAGCTCCTTGCCTGTGCCTGTTTCGCCGGTAATAAGGACAGTCACATCATTCATTGCGGCCTGGGCCACCTGGTCAAGGCATAGCCTTATCTTTGCGCTTTCGCCTATGATGCCTTCTCTTTTGAGTACAATGGAATTGCCATTAGTCTTCTTCTCGTTCCGGTACTGGAGCGCCCTGGAAAGGGGAAGTGTTATGCCATCAATTGAAAGGGGCTTTTCTATGTAATCCCATGCCCCGTTTTTTATGGCAAGTTCTGCTCCATCAGGGTCGCCTTCACCTGTAATAATTATAACCTCTGGAAATGAAGGTAAGATCTTTAACTTTGGAAGCAGACTTAAACCGTTGCCATCTGGCAGGTTTACGTCAAGGAGTACGACATCATATGGCTCTGTTGTTGCCTTTTTATGGCCATCTGCAAGTGAATGGGCACAGTCTGATTCATGCCCTATTTTTTCTGTAACAGCCTGTAATAATATGCAAATTTCCTTGTCATCGTCTATTATTAGTATTTTTGCCATGACTTCTAATTTTTTTAAGGTTGTCTATTTCAATTAAACCGGCTTCCTGGAATGTTATATTTTTAGCATTTTTCGTGCCAAATGTATTCTAATCTCTGCAATTTTGCTCGTTATAATAGAAATCAGGATCGAAATCGTTATTATTATCGAAATCAAACAGCACAAGGCTGGATTTTCCTGAAGGCAGCTTACTGGAATTATTAAAGTAACCGGCTAGATTTTAATGAATAATCATTGGAAAATCTCGATTTGGATTTCGATTTTGATTTGGATTGCGATTATTATTGCCGGATTTTTATTTAGTTATTGTCATTAAATTGACAGAGTTTTTTGATGGGAAAAGATAGAGTAGAGGAGTAAGAGTGGTGATAATTTATATCATACAGTAATATTTTTTGACCTCTCCAGTATTGCCCTGAAATGGCGGTGTTCAGGCTGTTTCAGGTCAGGGTCTTTCTCAAATATCTCCTTTACCATATCGCTGGTCATGCGAAACAGGTCATGATTTTCAAATACTTCACCTAGCTCAAACTCGCTTAAACCGGACTGTCTTGTGCCTGTTATCTCGCCGTGGCCCCTGAATTCCATATCCATACGGGCAATTTCAAAGCCATCACTGCATTGCGTCATTACAGAAAGCCTATTTCTCGTCATTATAGACATGCTTTCAGGGGATACAAGTATACATGTGCCGCCTTTGCCACCCCTGCCAATCCTACCCCTTAGCTGGTGAAGCTGGGCAAGGCCCAACCGTTCAGGGTGTTCAATGATCATGAGTGAGGCGTTTGGCACATGGATGCCCACCTCTATTACTGTTGTGGCAACAAGGATAGCTATTTTACCCTCCCTGAACTCCTTTAGTGTTGCATCCTTTAATGCTTGTTCCATCTGGCCGTGAAGGTATTCCACCCTGTGACTAGGGTTAATTATCTTTTTAAGATTAGTAGCCATCTCAATAACACTTTTAAGTTCCATGTTCTCAGATTCGTCTATAAGCGGGCAGATAATATAAACCTGGCCTCCCTCCTCAAGCATTTTGATCATGCTGTCAAAAATCCATCTTTTTTTTGTCCTTTCCACAAGAATGGTGGAGACAGGTATGCGGGCGCCAGGGTACTGGGCAATTATGGAGACATCCCTGTCATAATAGAGGGTTAAGGCGATTGTCCTGGGGATTGGTGTGGCAGACATGGATAATACATGGCTGTTTTCCCCTTTTTCTATGATCATTGAACGCTGGTTGACCCCGAACCTGTGCTGTTCATCAATCACTGCAAGGCCAAGTTTTTTGAAACTGAGTTTATCCTGGATAAGGGCATGGGTACCTATAACTATATTATAGGCGCCATCTTTGACAGAATCGTATATCTTTTCCTTTTCCGGTCTTTTAAGGGCGCTGGTGATAACCACAGGCTTAAAACCCATCTCTGGCGGAAGTGCGCAGAAATAGGCCATGTGCTGTTCTGCCAGAAGCTGGGTAGGGGCCATGACTGCCACCTGAAGATTGTTTTTGATAACCATATAGGCGGCTGCAACAGCAACAAGGGTTTTGCCTGTGCCAACATCACCCATAATGAGCCTGTTCATTGGTATCCCGCTGATCAGGTCGTTACGAATTTCCTCTATGCATTTTATCTGATCATCTGTCAGGGGGAATGGAAAGAATGTATTGATCTCCATTAACATGCGCTCCGGTATCTTTAATGGAGTGGTTGTTTGAAATACCCTCTGCCTTCTGTCATGGCTCATCCTGAGTGCTAGGTTTAAAAAACGGTCAAAGATTATCCTCCTGTGAAAGGGGGTCTCTCCACTTTTTAATCCCTGAAGATCACTGCTCTTATCAGGGGAGTGGAGCGCCATGATCGTCTCTTTAAGGCCGGGCAGATGTGCATTTTTTAAAAATATCTCAGGCACAGGGTCAATAACAAGGTCAAGGTATTCTTTAATGGCTGCCCTGATAAGGGGCCTTAACTGCCTGTTAGAGAGCCCCTCTATAACAGGGTACACAGGCAGCAATGCTGGTGTTTCATCATCACCCGCAGTTGTAATATCAGGGTGGTACATCTGAACCCTGTTACCATGGCATGTGACATGGCCGTATGCGCATATCTCCTGCCCTGGGCTGCAAAACAGGTTGAAATATGCCTTTTTCACATTGAACCAGCAGAGGTCGACCTGATAAATGCCTTCACTCAGGATTATCTTAAAGAGATTTTTTCTGGAACGAAACAGCCTCTCTTCACCTGATGAGAGCACCTTTCCTTTTATATGTGCTGGTTTGTTATACTCAAGCTTATTGAATGGGATGATCTTTGTCCTGTCCTCATAATCCTTTGGTATGAGATATAAGAGGTCGAGAACAGTGGATATGCCCCTTTTTTTTAGTCCTGCTGCCCTTTTGACCCCGATTCCCTTGAGCCTTGCGACAGGTATGTTAAGAAAATCGTTTGCTATTGCGGAGACCGCAGGTTTCCGATCACTCTTTCCAGCCATGTGCGCCTATCAGGTCCACAAAGCGGCATCCGCCATGCCTTACTGTTTTGTATCCGGTTTTAAGCCTGATTATCTCGATAAGATCCTGGCTTGATTTTCCGCCAACAGGTATTACCATTCTCCCGCCCTCAGTAAGCTGTTCTACCAGATTTTCCGGGATCTGCGGTGCCCCTGCTGTAACAATTATTGTATTGTAAGGGGCATACTCCTGCCAGCCTAGAGTGCCGTCATAGTACTTGAAAAGGATGTTTGTATAATCAAGGGAATTTAACAGGTATCTGGCCTTTTCCATGAGAGGGCGGATACGTTCGATAGTATAGACCTTTGACGAGAGTTCAGCAAGTATGGCTGTCTGATAACCGCTTCCTGTGCCTATCTCAAGGGTCTTTTCTTTGCCTGTGAGTTTCAGTATCTGGGTCATAAGGGCAACAATGAAGGGCTGGGATATTGTCTGCTTGTGGCCTATCGGAACAGGATGATCATTATAAGCCTCGCCTGCTAAAGCCTCCTCAAGAAAGAGGTGTCTGTGCACCTTTGACATGGCCTCAAGCACACCCTTATCTTTTATTCCCTTTGGGATGAGCTGGGTCTTGATCATCCTCTCGCGTGCATGTTTGTAGTCGTGATTCATTCGGGCTCTCATGTCAGGTTGCTAAATAGCGTTCATCTGCTCCAAAAGAAATAGAATATTCAGCCAGGCTGGGTGTTCTTTATTAACCTATTTTTTATTCTCAAACAAGAGGAAATGTTATTTAGTATCCATCCAAAAACTGTCGTTTTTGGTTTTAAGCGGTCAGCTATCAGCATTCAGCTTCCTGTCCCGCCATAGCCTTGTGCGACGGCGGATCAGAAAAAGGCATATAATCAAAAGATGGCTGAAAGCTTCATCCAGAACCAGCCTCTATCAGGATGGAGGCCATTTAAAATTTTACAGAGTAGTATTCCTCCTTTTTATGGTACACATCTTGCAAAATATTAAGGGTTGATGGTTAAATGATTTTAAAACACCTGCCTTGCATAGATAGATTTATGTGTTGCCTTATGAACTTTAGATGGTATGAAAATGGAAAATATAGCGAATCAGAAGGCATTGACAGATGATAAAACCCTTTCAGAGGCGGAGCTGAACCTGGTAAGGAGGCTTTTTACTACTCTTCTTCTTACTGTCAAGAACCTGACATTATACCCTGAGGGGCATGGCATATGTAAAAATTCCATTAATCAGTTTTATACTCAGCTTACAGCATATATAAATAAATTCGGTAAGTTAAGGTTTGAGATAGAAAGGGAACAGGTTGTCTGTCGTGATGGAATATTAGTTGAAGGCATCCCTGAGGAAGGCTCCCTGCATCATACCCTATTCAGGGACGGAATAAGCTGGCTTGAGTTTACACCCGGTGTGGAGCAGAAGGAGGTCAGCGACCTGCTGCTGATAATTAACAGATATATTAAATTATCAGCAGAACCTGAAGGGGATATAGTAACCGCACTCTGGGAGAACCCCTTTCCCCACATCCTTTATGAGGTTACAGAATTCTTTTCCGGTAGTGGTAATGAAGCAGAGGATTTTAATGATATTGTCTCCAGCAGAGGTTCATTAATAAACGAAGGCACCGAGATGAGGGAAAAGGCTCACCAGGTAGACCCCCCTATTGATCTCATCAACATCGCTCTTACTCCTGATGAGGAGATGACCTTAAAAGAGATGATGCTTTCTGAAGAGGAGGCTGACATCACCTCATATCTTGATGCCCTTCTGGACAGTCTCCTGCAGCAGAAGGAGGAGGATGACTTTTCAAAGATACTTGATG
Organism: Desulfatiglans sp.; assembly: GCA_012513605.1. Classification (NCBI taxonomy): domain Bacteria; kingdom Pseudomonadati; phylum Thermodesulfobacteriota; class Desulfobacteria; order Desulfatiglandales; family Desulfatiglandaceae; genus Desulfatiglans; species Desulfatiglans sp. Next base: position 8,460 of record JAAZBV010000099.1, read on the forward strand.
TGCTCTCAGAGGAATTTACACTTACTCTTGGAAGGAGGGATTTTGATATCGGGCTCAAGATCCTTATGGGGCTTCAGTATATAAGGGATATATGCAGGGAGGATTTACCATGGTCTGAGAAATTGATCTCAGGTTTTTATGCAAGTGCCTCAGGTAAAGAGGCGCTAGCGCCACTTAACGAGATATGGGAACAGATAGAAACTGACGATGCTGCTATCCTGTATGATATATTTATCCTGCTTGACAGCAGGGCGATCCATACCCTTTTATCCCTGCTTTCCAAACCCCAGAGTGATCCCAAGAAAAAGGTGCTGCTGGATGCCATTGTTCATTTTGCCTCAAGTGATATTAGCGCGCTGGAGCTTGCTATCAATAATGCTGGTGACAATCTCCTTGAAAGGCTTGTCTCAGTTCTTCTCAAAATGGATAACCCACAATCCCTGAAATATCTCCAGAGACTTTCGCATCACTCATCCGGGTCTATAAGATACACCGCCATAAAGGGGATACTCAAGATAGACCCTGGCCGTATAAAAGAGATGTTTAACCTTATAGTCGATAAAGAGGATTCCATAAGACAGCTTGTTCTGGCACAGATGGAGAGCGTCCGCGATCCGGCTGCAGAGGAGTTTCTTGTATCATACTTAAAGAAGATCAGGGCAACCGATTTTTATGCAAATCACCTGATACAGTGCTTCAGGATACTCGGTAAATGCGGCTCAGCCCGTTCTGTGCCATTTCTTAAAGATACCCTTTTAAAATGGGGTTTTCTTGCGGGTTCAAAAAGGGCTGTAATAAGGACGGGGGCAGCAATTGCCCTTGGCACACTCGGTTTAGCAGAGGCAGATAAGGTCCTTGATGCTGCAAAAAGATCTATGTTTCCCGGCATAAGGAAGATAGCGGGCAGCGCAATAGAGGAATTGTCAAAGGAGGTACCGGTAAATGACAGATGAAAACAGGGCCATGCCAGCAACAAATGCGATTGAGTTTATAAGGGTGATGCATAACCTTATCTATACAGCAAGGATACACAAGGATAATAACAGGCTTATTAAGGAGTGCCTTGTAAAATTTAAGGGTATTCTTGATGAAATGACAAAAGAGGGTGATTTTAATATCCAGCTCTGGCGAGGCAGGTTCCATATAGATGGCGAAAAACTCCGCGCAGGAAGGGAGAGCCAGAATATCATTAATGAGATGGTAGGATATCTCTCCGAAAGAGGGATCGGGGCTATGCAGTTTTCCATCACCAGTGCGAAGGCCTCATATCCTGATATTATGACACTGATACGCTTGATTGATCTCTCCATAAAGAATGAATCACCCTTTGAATGGCTTAAAGGCAAATTCCCCGGATATTCCCTGGAATGGGTAGATATCCAGAAAAAAAAGGAAGATGATCGCGATGGCGATGAGAGTGGTGAGGGCTACAAAAGGAAAAAAAAGGCCAAAACCGCCTATATGATGGCCCTTGATACTGTAAAGGATGTAGCCGAAAAGGCCTCAAAGGGTGTAGCCGGGGTACTTAAGGCGAGGAGACTTGCCCAGAATATAGTGGACCTTATCCATGAAGACAGGTCACTTATACTGGGGCTTGCAACCATCCATGAGTATGATGATTACACATACACCCATTCGGTTAATGTCTCTCTTCTGGCTACATGCCTTGGAAAACAGATAGGGTTATCAAATGTGGTGCTTGAGCATCTCTCTGTATGCGGGCTGTTTCATGACCTGGGCAAGGTAGGTGTGCCCAGGGATATCATCCTTAAGCAGGGAGCGCTTAATGATGATGAATGGGATATGGTACAGAGCCATCCACTGCTTGGGGTAAAAAGGATATTAAGATTGAATGCAGACAAGGAGTTGAGGTCAAAAATAATCCTTGGCCCCTTTGAACACCACCTGAACCCTGACATGACAGGTTACCCTAAAACACACTTCATGAAAAAACTCAGCCTTTCAGGCAGGATCTTACGTATTGTTGATGTGTATGAGGCGCTTACTGCAGATCGTAAATACCGCAACAGATCTTTTACACCGGATGAGGCATTAAGAAAGATGTGGAGCGAGGGAGAAAAGAGCTTTGATATGGTGCTATTAAAACACTTTGTAAGGATGATGGGGATATTCCCGATAGGCTCCACAGTAGAGTTATCAGACGGGAGATTTGCGATTATCGTGGATTACCCTGACGGCCCTTTGGCCCCGGCTACAATAATGCTTCTTGAAAAGGACAGCAGTGGGACCCTGTCACATGGTGAAGTGAAAAAGCTTTCAGGAGAAAATGGCTACTCAGGAGCAAGCATTAAAATGGGTGTTATCCCCTCCAGCATCGGTGTATCTGTGGCTGAACTTTTATTGAAATGACAGGCCAAAATTTAACCGCAAAGACGCAAAGGGCGCCATGAAAAACAAAAATTATTATTGATAAAATTATAAAAAGCCTTTCTCCGTGCTCTCTGCCTGTCCCGCCATAGCTTTAGCGGAGGTGGATGTCCTCCGTGGTGAATACTTTTTTCGTATTGGAACTCTTTACAGTCTTTTAAATCTTAACCGGCTTTAATTACTTTACCTCCCATATGGAGAGCATCTCGCTTTATTTTATTGGCTTAAATACAATCTTTTTGCATTCCTCTTTTTTAAGGGTAATCTTTTCACCTTTCTCATTTTTAATAGTTATAGATGCCTCATCGATTGTCCCTTCAAGTATGCCAGCCTCATTAAGGGTGACTATGTCATGGTTGTAACCCTCAGGCATGATAGCTATTTCAGAGATCTTATCCCTCTCAAGAGTGACAATGGAATAGGGTGATGTAACAGTAAATGAATCGGTTAAAACATGCCCTGAAATTTTATCACCATTTTTGAGTTCCACTGTATCGTTGATATCAGGGTTACCAGCGGCAAAAGTAGTTACAGTGAATATGGCGATAACAAGAAGGGTAACAAGTAAAATAGATTTAATAGATTTTGATAACATTTAAGGCTCCTTTTTTTGTATTAATACTGAACATGAATATACAGTGAAAATTTTCTCCTGTCACGATAGAAAAAGTATATTTCTAAGTTATTGATGCTACAGTAACTTTGTGGAATAACGATGAAATCAGTGAAATTTGCATATGTTTTTGTTTAACATGGTAAATAGAGCTGCCCAAATATGTTCTAAATTCACACATAACAAAAAAGATTCACACAGGAGATATTACCATAAAAAAGCGAATCTATTCGGTCTTTACATCCATTATTGCCATTTGCCTTTGTATTTTATTTGCCCAGCCAGTAACAGGACCGGAGCCTTCACCAGCTAAAAAAACAATGCCCAAGTTTCCGATCACTATAAAGCCTGACACACGTGTGGAGCAGCGCAAGTATCATTTTACAGATAAAAATGAGGACTTAGGTTATGTACTTTTTATCTCCTCAAAGGTTTCAAAGGATAAAAAGAATCCGCTCATAATTGCACTGCACGGACTGGGTGGCACATACAAAAGGGCGATAATATGTCAATATGTGGGTGTAGACCTTTGCGCGCCATGAAACAGGGTACGTGGGAGCAGTGGGCGTAGATATAAAAGCAAATCAAGCTATTAATTTTGCCTTTTTATCTGTGTCCCACAGTCTCCTGGACAGTTCTCATATCCTGCCATATTTTCCTTTCGGGTGCTACAGGTATAACAGACAAGCACAATTGACAAAGACTAACCCTGGTGATATAAGTGCATATAACAAATGATATCTCATTATTTTTTAAGGCTGTTGTAAGTTGACCTGATTATGAGTTCCTTCTTACATGAATATTGAAATGATTATAGTTGTGATTATCCTGTTAGGAGTAATTACCCTTCTCTTGACAGGGAAACTCACCTCTGACGTTGTGTCTGTGCTTATTATTATCTCCCTTATCTTTTCAGGGATTCTCAGTATTGACGAGGCCTTTTCAGGTTTCAGCAATCCTGTAGTTATTACCATCGCATCTTTCTTTATTATCTGCGGGGCGCTATATCATACGGAGGTCTCCGGGCTGATCGGGAGTCAAATAATTAAGATCAGCGGGTTATCCGAGGTTAAGACAACCGCTCTTGTGATGGCAGCGGGCCTGCTGCTCTCTTCTATCATAAACAACCTGGCTGCCACGGCCATACTTCTGCCCGGGGTTATTTCCGTATCGATCAAATCCCGAATTGCCCCCTCCAGACTCCTAATGCCCCTTGCATACAGCACAATACTTGGAGGGATGCTCACTGTTGTCGCAACTCAGCCGAATATAATTATTAACGAGGTATTAATGTCGGCAGAGGGCAGGGAGCTTGGTTTTTTTTCCATGCTGCCCTTTGGCTCTGTAATGGCCGTCATAGGTTTTTTATACATGCTGATAATAGGAAGGCGTCTTCTTCCTGTTAAGTATTTCGAGGAAAAGATAGAAATATCCACCTCTCCCGAAGAGCTTCCATCCATATATCAACTTGAAGAAAGGCTTTTTGAACTCAAAGTGTCCGAATCCAGTTCCATAGCAGGTAGATCACTAGCTGAAAGCAGGCTTGGTTCAGGTTATGGAATAAATGTTATTGATATAATACATACTGCCAGAAGAAGGTTGTCACCCAAGAGTAATGACCGGATAATGCCCCATGACAGGCTTATTGTTCAGGGCAGAGAAGAAGATATAAACATGGCTTCAGAGGTCTTTGGTCTTGAGATAAAGAAAAAAAGCAATTTACAGAAAAAGGACTTCATGACTGATGAAATAGGAATAGCGGAACTTATACTTCCGCCCAGGTCTCATTACGCTGGAAAAAAGCTTAAAGAAATTTTCTTAAGGGAACGTTTCGGTGTTACTGTTCTGGCGATCTGGCGTTCGGGAAAACCGATCAGGTCAAGGCTTGGCGAGGAGACTCTCCAACTGGGAGATGCTTTGCTAGTGAGAGGCCAATGGAACAAATTATCAATGCTCGGAAGAACAGACGAGTTCCTGCCGGTTTCCGGTTTTGAAACATCGCCAAACCCTCAGCATAAAGACAAAATGATCACTTCCATCATCATTATTGCCCTTATGCTCCTGGCTGTTGTCAGTCGGATTCTGCCTGTCTCGCTTGCTGCCTTTACTGCCGCGGCACTGATGGTAATCACAAGATGCCTTACAATCGCGGAGGCATACAGGTCTGTGGAGTGGAAAATGATAATACTTCTCGCGGGCTTTATTCCACTCGGGGACGCAATGGTAAAGACCGGACTCATAGATTATTTTGTCAGGAGTCTCTTTTATGCCTTCTCAGGGCTTGGAACACTGTTTATACTGGGCTTGCTTTTTTTGATATCTTCAGTGGTATCTCTTTTGACCTCAAATATCACTGCAACCATCCTCTTAAGCCCTGTGGCATTTTCAATGGCCGGCACATTCAACATCAGCTCTGAAATGCTACTGATAACAGTAGCCCTGGGTGCATCAAACGGATTTATGACACCTATAGCTCAACAGGCCAACCTTATTGTAATGGGGCCTGGATACTATTCACTAAAGGATTATCTGAAAACCGGCACGATACTGAGTATTCTGGTCTTCTCTGGCTTTATATTATCTGTACATCTTTTTCTTTAAAGGCGTTATGATGGATATAAATCAGCTCATAGTTTTTTTGACCCTGGCATTATCTCTTGTCTTTTTTGTTTGGGGAAGATGGCGGTATGACATTGTAGCAATTATGGCCCTGCTTGTTGTGGCTGTAACAGGCATAGTGCCTGCAAACGATGCTTTTACGGGATTCGGGCACCCTGCTGTCGTGACTGTGGCGGCGGTTCTCATTATCAGCAGGGGACTCATAAACTCAGGTGTGATAGATGCCCTGACAAACCAGTTATTCAAGCTGAAACAGAATATGACTGTTCAGATACTTGTGATTGTCACCATTGTGGCAGCGCTCTCATCCATGATGAACAATGTAGGTGCCATTGCAATAATGCTGCCGGTTACGGTCCAGATCGCACACAAAAACAGGCTTCCGCCCTCTCTTTTCCTTATGCCCATAGCCTTTGGTTCGCTTCTCGGCGGCCTTACAACTATGATAGGCACTCCGCCTAACATTATAATAGCCCTTGTACGTCAGCAGGAGGGTATGGCAGGCTTCAGGATGTTCGATTTCTTTCCTGTAGGCGGTGCAGTTACACTGGCGGGCATATTGTTCATATCGCTTATCGGGTGGCGTCTTCTTCCTAAAAGAAAAGGTCAGGCGTCGCTGGAGGAACTTTTTCACATACAGGATTACATTTCAGAAGTGCGCGTTGTAAAAAATTCGTCTATCGCAGGCAGCAGAATATGGGAGCTTGCTAAATTAAAAGATCTGGAGATAAATATAATAGGCATTGCAAGGGATAAACGAAGAATAGTGCAACCTGCCTCGACAGAGGTCCTGCTGGAAGATGACGTTCTGGTCATAGAAGCTGATTCGGGTGATCTGAAGGCCTTTGTGGATAAAGCCAAGCTTGAACTGGCTGGGGACAGGGAAATTGAGAAGGATATACTTGGATCGGAAGAAATAATTATGGCTGAAGCGGTCGTAATGCTCGATTCGATTCTCTCCGGAAAAACCGCCCTTAGCCTGAATCTCAGAAGAAGATATGGGCTAAATCTTCTTGCTGTGGCCAGAAAAGGGTTGCGGATCAATCAGCGGATCGCCTCGATCAGGTTTCAGCCCGGAGACGTGCTTCTATTAAACGGCCCTGCCAGCAGTATAAATGAAACTATTGTTGAAATGGGCTGCATTCCCCTTGCTCAAAGGAATCTGAAGATCGGCAAGCCTAAGCAGATAATAAAAAGCCTGACTATTTTTGTTGCCGCTATACTTATTGCTACCTTCAATATTCTACCGATACAGATATCTCTTACTATTGCGGCAGTGGCAATGGTTTTGACAAGACTGATTTCTATACGCGAGGTGTATGAAAACATCGACTGGTCTGTCATTATACTTCTTGGAGCTATGATACCGGTGGGTATGGCGTTTGAAACCAGCGGAGGGGCCCAGACCGTTGTTTTTCATATGCTTAAAATATCAAAGAATATATCGCCATGGGTATCACTTTTGTTAATTCTTATAATTACATCAGGCCTGTCAAATATCATAAACAACGCAGCAGCAGCGGTTCTCATGGCCCCTATCGCACTGGAGGTGGCAGGCGCACTGGGAGTATCAAACGACCCTTTTTTAATGGGTGTGTCACTCGGTGCGTCATGCGCTTTTATGACACCCATAGGGCACCAGTCAAATACCCTTGTAATGGGGCCTGGAGGCTATAAATTCGGCGATTACTGGCGTATGGGGTTTCCTCTTCAGATCTTGATTATTATAGTGGGTTTACCTGTGATATGCCTTGTGTGGCCGTTTTAAAGAATAAAGTGGTACGCTCCTTAATAATATAGTTTAGAAAATGATATTGAATTTCTAAAAAACGCCCCGGTTCACTCATTATTTTAAGTGTGTAACGTGGTTATGTGAAATTGGTTATCGCAAACCAAGCAAATAGGCCTTCATGATCACCTTGGATAAATTAAAAAAGCCCGGGGATGTTATTATGGTTGGAGATTCTTAAATTGCCGGTATAGGTGGTGTAATGAATCTTGGCAATACCATTTTGCCGATGTCGGAAAATTGGTTGATATTGGCAGGTAAACGATTGGTATGATTCTATACTAATGAAGCTGTATCTAACTTTCTCCGCTTTTCTTGATGTATATAAGGTCTCTTTGTTATAAGTGGGTGACCAGGGAACAAGAGTGAAAGGTCACGATTTATTTTAATAGGCCAAGCCTGCCAAGCTCAAAACCAATATCCGCCATATCCAGTTCTTTGAGTTTATCAGATATTTGAATGCCTGTTTCAATATCCCAACCTCGTATAGAATAATATTCATTTATCAGAAGCCTGAAATCATTCCTGTCAAAAATATTACCCTTTTTGGATATGATAGCCTTATCCTTGCCAGGCGCTATGCATTCAGGGTTTTTGAACATGGTTTCAAGGGGGTCTGTGTGGTAAAAATCCATTATAGTGTCGCCTGTCCTGCCGCCTGTGCCCTGCCTTATCATTATTGCCCGCTGGAGGTTGAATATCCTCTCCCCTGTACGAAGGTATTCCTTTTTATCGAAATATTTACCGGTTATGGCTGAGAGTATCTTGGCCTCCATTGTGCAAAAACCTGAATCTGCTGTTTTGTATTTTACAGGGTATATGGGCCATGAGAGGTCGCACAGCACAAGGCTTTCCTTCATGTAACCATACTCCTGTATCATCTTTGCGGCAAGAGCCTTACCCTGCATGGTGCCAAAGTCCCCTGCCTCAAGGCTACCCCAGTATTCCTCTGCTATTTCATAGAATTTTTCAGGTGATATAAAGGCATCTTTGTATCCATCAAGGTAATTCTGCCATCTTCCTGTAACAAGGGATGTTGAATGAAGGAGGTGTATGGCCCTTCTCGGTTCAAATGGGTAAATGAGGGCGTGCACAGGCATGTATCTCGGGTCATAATCCCTTGTCTCATTTGCCCTTGTCCCGATTACAGCGCCTATAAACCTATCTGACCCCCTGCCCACATTGTTTGCAGCCTTTATAGTGCCATCAGCCAGTGTGTTACCAAACCCTTTTCTGTAAGTGATCTGTTCAAAAAGGATTATAACAAACTCAAGGCTTCCGATCTTTGAAAGAGGAAGCCCTGTCTCCTCTTCAGTGATTATCCCTGCATTATAACAGGCGGAGAGCCAGCCAAACATGGGCATGAGTACTGCTGTATCAAGCCCGTACTGATCACTTAGCTGGTTCGCAACCCTGTTTATTGATAGCCCCTCTTCAAGGCCGTTATATTTTATGGCATGCTCAATATAAACAGCAGATGCCTGACAGAAATGTTTATATCCCCTACCTGATTCATCAGGAAACTCCTGTCTGTCACAGCCGCTTATACACCCGTAGCAGGCCCTGACTTTTTTTTTGTCAATCAGTACATGGCCGTAATTTTCATAATTTTCTGTCCGCAACTTGAAAACAATCTCTGCAAAATTCTTGAGCGCAGCAGGGTCAGAGGCGATTGGTCTTTTCTTTTTATCGATCACTATTACAACGGCCTTGAGATTTTTAGCGCCAAAAACAGCCCCGAATCCGCATGAACCTGTTGCATTGTCTGATGCCATTACAACGGCAAAGGAGACGAGGTGTTCTCCGGCAGGGCCGATGCACATTACACGGGCCTCTTTACCAAGGGTTTTCAGGAAATAGGTTTCTGTATCAACAGTTGTTTTTCCCCAGAGATGGGTTGCGTCATTTATGCTGATACTGTCATTATTGATAAGTATCCATGAAGGCTTTTCACTTTTACCTTTTACTGCAATGCCGTCAAATCCGGCATATTTAAGCCACGTGCCCCAGCTTCCTCCAAAATTGGCATAGGAAAATGATTCCGGTTCCATAGCAGGAGACTTGCCGCACATCTGCCACCTGCACCCTGCAAACCTGGTAAACCCGGCAATAGGGCCTGTTGTGCATATTATACAGTTATCAGGGTCATATGCCTTTGTGTAGTGCGTGGTCTCATCCCAGTAGAGTTTTGCGCAAACCCCTCTACCGCCAATAAAGCGGTCAGCATAATCAGATGTATCAAGCTGTGTAGTGGCATGAACTGATAAATCTACCTTTATTATTTTACCAGCATATCCATAATTTGCCATATGTGACCTCTTTCTTTGTATCAATGCCAAGTAATATTCGTATAATACTGATAATATATTTGTAGGGGCAACCCTATGTGGTTGCCCGGTGATGATTGCCCTGCCCCATGATCTGCGGGCAGGCACACAGGCCTGCCCCTACGGGTATGCTCCAAAATTATGCAATTCTTATTGAATCCTTTTCTTGTATTCAACCATATACATTGCATTTAAAATCCGTGTTTGGACAAGCATTACTTTACATATAAATTTTAATTATCCTTAACAGGTTTCAGTGTTAATGAGGTTATAAGCCCTGTGAAACTCATTGCCGCTAGCACAATAAATGCCGCACTGTAACTCCCTGTCCGGTCAAAGAGATACCCGGCCATAACCGGCCCAATGAACCCTCCCATAGATGATATAAAGGCTGTAATACCGAATATAAGGCCATGTGACACTGTCCCGAACAGCTCTGCAAGGATAGGTGAGATTACAGAAAAGACCCCTCCGTGGGCAAACCCGTGGATCATGGCAAAGATTATCAGCATCCACATGTTATGCGAAAATTGTAGCCACATGAGCCCTGATAAGAGAAATATAAAACATACAAACATTGCACTGATGTTGCCAACCCTGTCCCCTGCAGCCCCCATCAATAATCTGCCAAAAATGCTGAACGCTCCGAGCGTTGACAGCACCTTTGCAGCATCTCCTCCTGTGAGGCCTAGATCAAGGCCATGGGGCACAATATGGATCATCATGGTATTTGAGCAAGTATAGAAAAGGGTATAGACTATCGCTATGGTATAAAACTGCCTTGTCCCGATGGCCTTTTTAAAGGATATGCCCTTTTCAATATGCGATTTTACCCTGTTTTTTATATCTCTGTCACCGTCCGGGGCAAGCCCTTTAATAAAAGGGTCTCTTACTAACATCTGGGAGACAATAAAAAACAGGATCAGTACGATAATGCCAAGTATGATGAGCGTGTTCCTCCAGCCATAATAATTTATGAGCTTATTGATAATGAGCGGCATGATAAACATACCTGCCCCTGTGCCAACCTTAACGATCCCGGTTAATAGCCCCCTTTTTATGATAAACCAGCGCGCTATTGTCGAAAGAAGCACCACATCGACGCCTGAAATGCCTATACCGATGAACAGGCAGCAGAAGATATAGAATGACCATATAGACCATATCCTTGACATAAGCAGATAGCCTACCCCAAGGACAACCCCGCATATGGTCATGATAAGCCTGGGCCCGAACCGGTCATTGAGTCTGCCAAGCACAATGCTGACCAGGGCAGCGATTACATAGACAAATGAGAGTGCGCCGGTAAGGGATGCCCTTGACCAGCCGAAATCAGAGACAAGGGGATTAATAAATACCCCGAAACTGTTGAACATGCCCAAACCAAGTATTTGAAGACAGAAGGAGGCAAAGACTATCGCATACCCGTAAAAGAATACGGGCTGCTTTCCACCGGGTAATGCTGGATTACTATTCAATTAAATCAACTCCTTGAACTGCTATTTTATCTTGTATATCATTAGAGCAGATACTGTTTTTTATAAAAATGAAAATGATTTTAATAGTTTGCTCCGTAAAATATATAAGCAAATGTTTATCATTATAGGGAAAATACATAAAGTGTTTTATTGAAAATTGCCCCTGGCGCTGTTTTCCCTTGACAAAATATTCATGTTAAGGCATCTATTTTGCCTTTGTTTTTATATGTTAACTAAATTTGAAAGGTTGTGAATACAATGCTTTGCGAGACAATAAAAGAAGGTGTTGATTGCTTTTTTATGAAAAAGGATGGTTGCCAGTTTCCAGGTGGCGCATGCCATCAGATTATTGATGTATGTATCGGTTGTAATAGAATTCAGGAGTATCCTACAGGCAAATACTGTAACAGTTTCCCTGAGCCAGCCGTAAAATGGAAAAATGGAAACTGCAACATGGCTACCCACATCAAGGTTGAAGCCAAGGCCGAACAGAAGATCAACCCACTAAAGGCTTCAAAGCGCGGCAAGCACTAGAATCTCCTCTTTCAGGCAGATTTTTCCATCCTGTAAACCGCCTTTATATAAAAGGGCAGGTTTATGGGAGTGGATTGGTTTGTCTTTTTAGATATATTAAAAATTCTTTGTTACCCTTTGGCCCAAGGATTGGGGAGGGTATTACACCAACCGGGGTAAGCCCCTGCTTTTTACAGAAATCACTTATATCTGCGATTATCCTGTTATGGGTCTCCTCATCCCTTACAACGCCACCCTTTCCGACCTCCCCCTTTCCTGCCTCAAACTGGGGCTTTATGAGGGCTATAATAAAGGTGTTTTCATGAAGGAGCGCTGATACAGGGGGGATAATGAGTTTGAGTGAGATAAATGAGACATCTATTACAGCGGCATCAGGTCTTTCATTTATATCTTCGCTGGTGAGGTTCCTGGCGTTGGTCTTTTCAATAACAGTTACCCTGGGGTCATTTCTCAGTCGCCAGTGCATCTGACCATAACCCACATCAACAGCGATCACACTTTTTGCGCCATGCTGCAGAAGGCAGTCTGTAAACCCGCCTGTTGATGCACCTGTATCAAGCATCACAAGCCCTTTTACATCTATATTAAAGTGCCTTATGGCTGCCTCAAGCTTCAGGCCTCCCCTGCTTACATAGGGCATGGGTTGGGTTTTTATGGTGATTTTGCTCTCTTCATGGAATGTATGGCCTGGCTTATCTTCCCTTGCACCATCAACCATGACCTCGCCCGCCATGATAATGGCCCTTGCCTTTTCACGGCTTTCAGCCAGCCCCTTTTCAACCATGAGCTGATCAAGCCGGATCTTTTTTCTTGAGATCGCCTTTTCCAATGATCACTTTCCGAGCAGCGTTTTAGCTTCCCTGATTATGCCTGCTTTATCGAGCCCGTATTTTTCCTTTAAAAGGGGAATGGGGCCATGTTCGATAAATTTATCCGGGAGGGCAAGCCTTTTGGTCTTTATTGTATGGATGCCTGCATCCTCAAGGGATTCAAGCATTGCGCCTCCAAGCCCCCCGCTTCTGATGTTTTCTTCAACTGTGAGCAGGCTGCCTGTTTTTTCAGCAAGATCTAAAATCTTTCTGTCAATGGGGGTTACGGTGCGGCAGTTGATAACTGTTGCTTTAATGCCTTCAGCTTCAAGCGCATTTGCTGCCTCAAGGGCAGGGTATACCATGCTGCCTATTGCTGCAATCACAAGGTCGTCTCCTTCTGTAAGAACCTCTGCGCTGCTATTGATGGGTATGAGTTTTAATTCTTTATCAAAAGGTACCCCCAGCGCCTCACCCCTTGGGTACCTGATTGCCACAGGACCATCATGCTGAAGCGCAGTAAAGAGCATGTGACGCAGTTCATTTTCATCCTTTGGCGCCATGACTGTCATGTTGGGCAGATTCCTCATGTAGGTGAGGTCAAAATAGCCGTGGTGAGTTGGCCCGTCTTCACCTACAAGCCCTCCCCTGTCAAGGCAGAATACCACATGCTGCCTTGTGAGGCATACATCATGGATGATCTGGTCAAAGGCCCTCTGCAGGAATGTGGAATAGATGGCCACAACTGGCTTGAATCCTTGTGTGGCAAGCCCTGCTGCAAATGTAACAGCATGCTGTTCAGCAATCCCCACATCATGAAAACGATCAGGATATCTGCGCGCAAACTCATTGAGCCCTGTGCCTTCAGGCATGGCCGCTGTAATTGCAAATATTTTCTCATCTTTTGTGGCGAGATCAACCATTGTATCGCCAAAGACCTTAGTATAGGTGGGGCAGCTTTTTTCTCTCTTCTGTGGTGACCCTGTCTCCACCTCAAAGCAGCCCACACCATGAAAATAGGCCGGATTTTTTTCTGCCGGGGCATAGCCTTTCCCCTTTTTGGTAAGCACGTGGACCAGTATTGGCCCTTTAAGCGCCTTTACATTCCCGAATGTCTCTATGAGCATATCAAGGCGGTGACCATTAATAGGGCCTATGTATTTGAATTTGAATGCCTCAAAGAGCATACCAGGTGTGAAAAAGGTGATTAGCGAGTCCTCGCTCTTCCTGAACAGGTTAAGTATGTTTTCACCAAAACCGGGGACAGACTTTAAAAAATTTTCAAAATCTTTCTTGAGGCTTACAAACCTGCGTCCTGTCATTTTACGGCTTAAAAAGGATGATATGGCCCCTACATTGGGGGCTATGGACATCTCATTATCATTCAGGACCACAATAAGGTCTTTATCCGAGTCTCCTGCCTGATTAAGCCCCTCAAAGGCCATGCCTCCGGTCATGGAGCCATCGCCTATAACCGCTATTACCTTTGAATCTTCATCCTTTAACGCATTTGCTGTGCTGATACCTAGGCCTGCTGATATGGATGTGCTGCTGTGGCCCGTATCAAAGGGATCATAAGGGCTTTCTGACCTTTTTGGAAAACCGCTTAACCCCCCGTATGTTCTGAGAGTATGAAATCGCTCTTTCCTTTCTGTAATGATCTTGTGGGCATATGACTGGTGCCCCACATCCCAGATTATCTTGTCTAAAGGGGTGTTAAAGACATAGTGCAGCGCCAGGGTCAGCTCGACAACGCCAAGGCTGGGGGCAAGGTGCCCGCCTGTCTTTGAGACTGTTTTAATTATCAGCTCCCTGATCTCCCCTCCAAGCTGCTCAAGCTGCCCTACAGAAAGAAATTTCAGGTCCTTCGGGGTACTAATTTTTTGTAAAAGATTTTCTTTATCACTTTTTGTCATTATTTTTTTCTTTCCATTATGTAAAAGGCTATCTGCCTCAGTATATCTGCCTTCAAATCAAATCCTGAGATGACCTCAACCGCACTGGCTGTAATCTCTTTAAGCATCTTTTTCGCATTATTCATGCCGTAATTCGATGGATAAGTGTTTTTGCTTCTTTCAGCGTCAACGCCAGTCTGTTTTCCAAGCTCCTCTGTGCTGCCCTCTATATCAAGGATATCATCTGATATCTGGAAGGCAAGGCCTATATATTTACCATATTTATCAATCTGATCAATCTGTTCATCAGTTCCCCCACCGAGTATGGCCCCGGTTGTAACCGATGCCCTTAAGAGCGCACCGGTTTTATGCGCATGGATTATCTCCATATGCGAGGTATCTATTTTTTTGCCCTCTGCCCTTATATCAAGCACCTGGCCCAGAACCATTCCCCTTGCACCTGCTGCGGATGCAACCATCTCCATAACCCTTATGAATCTGTCAGCCCCAACCCTTGCAAGCAGTTCAGCGCAGGCCATAATCCTGAATGCCTCGGTCAGAAGCCCGTCTCCTGCGAGTATAGCGATTGCCTCTCCATAAACCATGTGGTTTGTGGGCTTACCTCTCCTTAATTCATCGTTATCCATTGCGGGGAGGTCATCATGTATAAGGGAGTAGGTATGTATCATTTCAAAGGCGCAAGCAACAGGCATAACATCATCACTGGTTCCGCCTACTGCCTCTGCCGCTGCAATGCAGAGGATGGGCCTGATCCTCTTTCCCCCTGCAAAGAGGCTGTATCGTATGGCATCATAAAGCTCATGGGCAGGGCCTTTTGTTTCAGGTAGAAAGCCGTTCAGTGCCTCATCCACTATTATTCTTTTTTCATTCAGGTATTCTTTAAGTTGCATAATCAGGGCTCTTCCTGTTCGCTTGCATCAAATGGTCTTTTTGTGTATCTTCCATCACTTTCTTTTATCAGGATAGAGACCCGTTTTTCAACCTCATCAAGTTTCCCTGAACAGAAGGTAAGCAGTTTCATCCCCTCCTCAAATGCCTTCAGTGATTCTTCAAGGGGCTGTTCCCCTCCTTCAAGCTCTTCTACAATATCTTCAAGCCTTTTCATTGCATCTTCAAATTTCTTTTCAGCCATTATTCCTCCATGTGACTGCTGACTTTTACCAAGCTGACAGGGTCAATCCTCATGTTGTTAACCCTTACTCCCCAGTGAAGGTGAGGCCCAGTTGATCTGCCTGTTGAACCAACCGTACCGAGGATATCACCCTGTTTGATTAGCTCATTATTATTAACATTTATTTTATCAAGGTGAAAGTACATAGTGAATATGGCTGCACCGTGATCAATAATAACAGTGTTACCCGTAAAAAAATGATCCCCTGTAAAGACAACCCTCCCCTCATTTGAGGCCTTTACAGGCGTACCCTTTTTGCCTCTCAGATCTACGCCTGTATGGGGTGACCTGGGCTGGTCATTAATGACGCTCCTTCTGCCAAAGGGGCCAATGATCTCGCTTTCTATGGGCATTATAAAGGGGGCATTGAACAGTACCGGTGTATCAGGTTCTGCCCATAAACGGTCAATAATCTCCTTTTCGCTGTTTACCCGTACCAGGTCTTTTTCGCTCAGGTTAACCTGACCGGGAGGGAGCGTGAGCCTTCTCACGCCATAATCCTTATGAAGGATTTTTATCTTATGATGTTTTTCAATGGCTGAAGGCTTGAAAAGCAGAGTTAAATCGTATGTGCCTGGCTTCTGCTCAAGGTCTGCTGCAATAAACCCCTCATATATTTTTTTGTCAGGACGGTATAAGAGATACACCTCTTTTTCAAGCCACCTCAATTCCGGTCTTTCACCCTTTTTTTCATGGATTTTTAGGTGGATAACACCGCCCTGATTAAGCTCCTGGGATGATAATGTCATTTGGACATCATTTGCGAAGGCAGGCACATTGATTGTTAATATTGCAACTAATAAAAATCTATACATATTTATTCCTCAAAAACCTTTTCAATAAGGCACTCAAGGCTCCCCTTTGAAAGTGTGACATTCACCCTCTCAAAGGGCCTTACCTCAGAGGCAGAGCGGACAGCCTTTTTGTCTGCTCTTCTTACAATGCTGTAACCCCTGTCAAGTATGGCATAGGGGTTCAGGTCATTCAATTTTTCTTTTAAGATATCAATCCTCTTACGTTTACTCTCCAATACCCTTTCCATTGACCTGTTGAGCAACTGCTGTTTAAAACTGATCCCCTCCCTGCATCGTTCTATCTTTTTTACAGGGGAGTTTACAAACATTGATCTGCTCTGGTTCCTTAACTTTAATTTATAATCATTTATAATAACAGATATCTGCCTCTTGAGCCTGCCCTCTATTTCATCGAGCCTGAGCCATATATCGGCAATACCCTTGCGGGGATCTTTAAGCCCCTTTTTATAAGTGTTCAATGCATCTTTTATATTGCCCAGATAATAACTGTAACTGTTTATCATGCGCTCCCTGATATCCCTGAGCCACTTTTCAATAGTCTCCTTTTCCGCTACCAACAGCTCTGCGGCAGCAGATGGGGTTGGCGCCCTCATGTCAGCGGCAAGGTCAGATATGGTGACATCTATTTCATGGCCCACAGCAGAAACAACAGGTGTCTTTGAGGCGCGGATGGCATAAGCCAGCTCTTCATTGTTAAACTCCCACAGGTCTTCCATTGAGCCTCCGCCGCGGGTTATAACAATGGTGTCTGTATCAAGCTCTGTATTGGCTGTTGATATTGCCTCGATAATCTCTTTAGCTGCGCCCTCTCCCTGGACCCTTACAGGTATTATGGTTATCTCAAGGTTTGTAAATCTCCTGTGGGCGATGTTCAGAAAATCCCTGATTGCAGCTCCTGTGGGTGATGTGATAACCGCCACATGCTGAATCAGGAAGGGGAGGGGCCTTTTTATTGCTTCGTCAAATAGCCCCTTTTCAGAAAGCTTTTTTTTAAGCTGCTCAAGGGCTAGCGCCATTGCGCCAACACCAAGGGGCTCAAGGTAATCGATAATCAGTTGATATTCACCCCTTGATTCATAAACAGATACCCTGCCCCTTGCCACGATCTTCATGCCGTCTTCAGGCACAAAATTAATATACCTTGTCTGTGGCCTGAACATTACAGCCCTTATCTGCGCATATGCGTCCTTAAAGACCATATAGTAATGTCCTGATGAAGGCGCCCTGAAATTGGATATCTCCGCCTCTATCCAGATAAACTCAAAATTCTCCTCAAGCAGCTCTTTTATCCCGGCAGTCAGGCTGCTTACGGAATATATCCTGGGCTTTATGCCCTCTGTATATGTTTCATGATCGTCCATAACCTCACACTAAAATATTGTATTTCAATAGACAAGTCATTTTATCTTCATTTAAAATCAGTAAATAATTCAAATAGATCTACTGGACATTGACAATGGTTAAACGATAATGATATCGTAATACTTAAATGTTATCGATGTGAGGATATCATGGAAACCGTTACAGTCTCACCTAAATACCAGGTAGTCATACCGAAAAATATAAGAGATTCGATGCAGCTCCGTCCGGGTCAGAAAATGAGGATAGTTGAGTATAATGGCAGAATAGAACTGATACCTGACAGAGAGATCACAGAATTAAAAGGCTTTCTAAAAGGGATCAATATTGATTTCACCCGTGAGGGTGACAGGGTATGAATATTGTAGACTCTTCAGGATGGCTCGAATTTTTTTCAGGCGGGCCAAATTCAAAAGAGTTTGAAATACCTCTTAAGGATACATCCTCATTGATTGTCCCTGTGATTACAATATATGAGGTGTTTAAGGTGGTTTTACGTGAGAGAGATGAGAATGATGCCCTGCAGATCGTAGCCTCAATGCAAAAAGGGAGAGTTATAGAACTCACCACCGGTATTGCTATAAATGCCTCGCGACTAAGCCTGAAATATAGTCTGCCAATGGCTGACAGTATAATCCTTTCCACAGCTTTAGCTTATGATTGTATGATCTGGACGCAGGATTCTGATTTTAAAGATATCCCGAATGTTATTTATTACCCCAAGATAAAGAACCTTGATGACAGGACGTAATGACAAAAGCAGCTTCAGCCTGAGGGCATACCAGAAGGAGTGCCTTGAGGCGATCTATGAAGGGTACAGACGCGGCATAAGGCGCGCACTAGTCTCACTTCCCACCGGTTCGGGCAAGACTGTTATCTTCTCTGAGTTTCCCCGCTATTTCAGGATGAAAAGGCAGATGATTGTCCTTGCCCACAGGGCAGAGCTTCTTGATCAGGCAAAGGACAAGATAACAAGGGCAAACCCCGGTTTAAAGGTGGAGGTTGAACAGGCAGACAGAGTTGCCTCACCTGAGAGTGATGTAATTATCGCAAGTGTGCCCACACTCGGTCGTGCAGAATCAAAAAGGCTCGCGGCCCTTGATCCTGACCGGTTTTTTCTCATCATTGTGGATGAGGCGCACCACTCCACGGCTGAAACATATAAAAGGATACTTGAATACCTGGGGGTGTTTCACCCGGAAACCCAGAAGCTGCTTGTGGGGTTTACTGCCACACCCAAAAGGGGTGATGGTGTGGGGCTTAACGAAGTATATCAGGAGATCGTCTATTCAAAGCCGCTTCCTGACATGATAAAGGATGGTTATCTTTCGCCTGTTGCGGGTTACAGGGTTGAGACAGATGTTGACCTTACACGTGTGAAGACACGCATGGGCGATTTTGTTACATCACAGCTTTCAAGCGCAGTTAATATTGAGCCAAGAAACAGGATCATAACAAAAGTGTATAATGACTATCTCAAGGGCAAGAAGACCCTCTGCTTCTGTGTTGATGTTGCCCATGCATTAAGTGTTGCCGGTTCATTTAAGGGGCAGGGCATAAATGCTGAGGCTATTACTGGTGATATGGATTCGCAAAGGAGGGGCGAGATACTGAAATGTTTCAGCGAAGGCAATATTGATGTGCTGGCTAACTGCATGGTACTCACAGAGGGGTATGATGAGCCGTCTGTTGAGGGGATCATACTTGCACGCCCTACAAAGTCATCACTGCTTTACACCCAGATGATAGGCAGGGGTACAAGGCTGCACCCAGGTAAGGAAAATGTTACTGTAATAGACATAGTGGATGTCACAAAGGGGCACAGCCTTTCTACCCTTCCATCTCTTTTTGGCCTGTCACCGGACTTTAACCTTGAGGGTCACACAACAGACGAGGCAAGGGAGGCCATCAGGTGGGTGGAGGCAAACAGGCCATGGGTGCCTGTTGAAAAGGCATCATCGCTTTCTAATCTCAGGTACAGGTGCACAAAGATAGACCTGTTTGATCTCAAGACCCCTGATGAGGTTATCTACTTTGCAGACTTTGCATGGGTGAGTATGGGTGGAGGTGGTTATAAGTTATCTCTTTCAAATGGAAGAAGGATTACCATCATGCCCACTATTCTTGGAAATTATGAGATTGTCTTTATTGAAAAGGGCGTTGAAAGGATAATAGCTGAGACAAAAGAGCTGCCCGCTGCCATATATGAGGCAGAAAAGTTCATTAAGAATGAGTTCAATGATCTTATTCCCCTGTTGAGTTTGTATTCAAGGTGGCGAAACCAGCCTGCAACTGAAAAACAGCTTGCTATATTATTAAGCAGAAACCTTGATGTGCCAAAAGGGATAACAAAGGGCCAGGCAAGTCACCTGATTGGCATGCTTTCATAGGGCTTGACTAAGACGTATAAAAAAATATATATTGTACGGCATGAATACAAAGCTTACATTAAGAATGGATGAAAGTACCGTTCAGAAGGCCAAATTGGAGGCAAAACTAAGGGGCAAATCTGTCTCACAAATGATTTCTGATTTTATCGAATCCATTGATTCAAAAAAACCATGTATTAAGAAACTGCCCCCTGTTACCTCAAAGCTGGCTGGTATTTTAAAGGGGAAAGATGTATCAGAAGATGACTATAAAGCCCATCTCATGGAGAAGTATCTTTGAAGGCTCTTATTGATACCAATATAATCCTGGATGTGCTGCTTGAACGTAAATCTTTTTTTAAACCTGCTGTTGAAATATTCTGCCTTGCTGAAGATTCTAAAATAGAGGCTTTTATCTGCGCTACAACAGTTACAACCATCGATTATCTCTTAACAAAATCTCTTCCGGTTAAAAAGGCCAGAATGGCTTTAAGTCACATTATAAGCCTGTTTGAAATAGCTCCTGTCAATAAAGCTGTAATTGAACGGGCGCTTAATAGCAGGGTTACTGATTTTGAAGATGCTGTGCTGGAAGAGTCAGGCAAAATAGCGGGCGTGGATTGTATTATAACAAGAAATGTAAAAGACTTTAAATATGCATCAATCAAGGTTTTTGAACCTATTGAATTTTTAGCTATATTTTAAAACAGGAGATGATTATGACAGCTTCAAAAAACAAACCAAAGGCAGTAGTGAGCACCAACCTGATAGTACCTGAGGGTGTTCACAATTTTGAATCCGATGACCTTGCAGACAAATCCCCAAAGGATGATCCCATTAAAAGGGTTATCTATATTGATGACAGGGTTATTCCGGGGGCATTTTATGTTGAGGCCGCATGGGCAGTTGATTCCCTGCCGCGTGAACATCCTGAACATGCCCATGATTATGATGAGATATGCGGTTTTGTCGGGAGTGACATGTCGGATACAACCGATCTGGGCGGCGAGGTTGATTTCAGTATTGATGGTAAAAAGATGACCATCACAAAGACCTGTTTTATCTTTATCCCTGCTGGAGTAAAACATGGCGGGCTTAATTTCAGAAAGATAAATAAACCGGTCTTCCAGATCGCCATGTCACCCATGAAGAGGTTTGTGAGCGATCCACCGACATAAATAAACACAGGCTGGACTTTTTGGCCAATATCGTAGAAAGGGCACAGTGCGCTGTGCCCCTACGAGTCTCTTATCAAAACCTCGGAACATAGATAATCTTCAGAAAAAATATGAAAAAATACATAATCTTAATCCTGGTAATTGTCGGCCTTGTGTATGCAGGTATTCAGCATATACAAAATAAACCATCAGAAAGTATTTATACTATTATCAAATCAACAGGTTTTAGCGGATGCCTTTAAAAATAAAGAAAGCAACATACAGGTCAGCGGATCGGGCAGGGTGACAGCTACTCTACCGGACGACAACGAAGGAAGCCGCCATCAGAGATTTATCATAGAGCTTGATTCAGGCCTGACTCTTCTTGTTTCTCATAATATTGATATAGCGCCCAAAATCAATTCCCTTGGCAAAGGGGATCAAATAGAATTCTACGGGGAGTATGATTGGAATACAAAGGGCGGGGTTGTGCACTGGACCCATCATGACCCTGATGGCAGTCATGAAGATGGGTGGTTGAAGCACAAAGGGAGAATATATCAATAGAAGTAATATCGGAAGGAGCATCACATAGACTTTATTGTGAAGCATGGGTTTAATGCCCCTCCCCTTGGGGCGGAGAGGTTTCATTAATATTGTAGGGGCAGACCCCTGTGTCTGCCCTTTAAAATCTATAAAAACTCCGTGTCCTATGCCTGTCCCACAATAGCTTCAGCGAAGGAAGCTGTTCGCTCTTAAATTTCTTTGTGTTCTCAGTGTTCTCTGTGTGAGGTATCCTGGGGTTTTCAATGTCTCTAAATCCATTTTAAACCCCATTAAACTGGCTTGAACCATAACTATCAGCCAGCAGGCAGTGGCCAAAGTAAAAAGGCCTATCCACCTTTTTCATAAAGATGGGTGCATGCTGCACGCCTGCGGGCAAACAGATTATGGCTGCGGTGGTTATTGTATGCTTTTCCCACTCCTCTCCCATTGCTATCTCTGCCTCTCCGCCGAGTTCCGGCCAGTTCTCATAGCTTGCTGGTATAAAAAAGAGATATTCATCACAGTTGTGGGTATGAGGCGGGTCCGCCAGTACATGGGGGGAGAGTATGCTTACAAAGTTAAAATTAATATCTACCTTTCCAAACCTTTCCATATATTTCTGATCAAAACCGATGTTCAGTAGGGCCTTTTCCGGGAAGACCGGGATAGAAACCTTTGCTCCGCGGAGCACATATTTATCAAATCTGGATTCAGCCATTTCTTTATTCTCCTTCATCATATAATAGCAGGTACTGAAACGAAAACTCCTTTATGCAGGACTTTTTATATATTCCTTTGCCATGTATATACTGGAATAGATAACCGGTTTATCAACCTTCCTGAAATTTATCGGGCTGTGTACCATGCCTCTTGGTATTACAACAACAGTAGGGGTATTGATAACCTGTTTTTCTCCCTCTTTACCCATTAAAACATCTATCTCAGCCCCAAACTCCTCTGTGTCAGCGGGGTTTGTCCCCATGAAACAGAGGAACTCCTCAAAGTCATGAGAGTGTGCCTCTTCAATCTGAACTGGTTTTGATACATAGTCCCATTTCATGCGATGGTCTATTCCAGCCCAGCCTTCTGGTTCACCAAAGGCAGAAGGCATAACCCCCGGAATGGATTCTTTAGTGGCAATCCCTCTCACAATGTATTTTTCATATTTGGATTCAGTCATCTTTCAGGTTCTCCTTTCTATGAAGTATAAAACCGGATACAGGTTATGCCTGCATCCGGTTAAGATTTACGCCTGTACAGCTTCTATTGCAACCTAAAAGATATTGTATTTCAGGGTAAATGCCAGTGCACGGGACTAACTGGTCGACCGGTCTGCCAAAAACCTGATTGATAAAGATTTACAATCATAAATAAATATTTATAATTGGAAAGCAGATACTCGGGCTTTGAGTTAATTAATTAGGCTCCTCACAAGAATTTGTGGGTCAATTTTGGCATAGGTAGCTTTCCCAAGCCATGATATAGAGCCAGCTTAAATGTGTTTTCAGTACGATAACCAAAAGCCCTATGGCTAATAACTTTAGCC
>JAAZBV010000100.1 GCA_012513605.1 Desulfatiglans sp.
CTTCATGGAACTGCTCTGCCCTGTCTGCCATGCATTATTAACAACCCTTTTCAGTTCAGGATATTCATTGTCGTTAATAAGCGGGAGATCCGGTTGTGTAACAATGATTATCTCATCAATAATGGAGGCCAGGATATTTTCTATCACAATAGAGACAAGGGTTTTACCCCCTATTTGAAGCATCTGTTTTGGCTTACCCATCCTGCTTGACCCGCCCGCAGCAAGTATTATCGCTGTAACATGTCCATTACATGTAAATGGTTTAATAAATGTTCGCTCTTTATGGGAGGTGATAATAGTTTTCTTAACACCCCCGTCAAAAAGGAAGGATGAAATCTCCCTTGCTGTCTTTATATCATCCCTTGTATCAGCCTTGTTAATAAGGGGAATAAATGCGGCATCTTTGGGCACCCCCTTCATGCCGCCCATGGGGTGAAGCAGCGTCTTTGCTATGACTTCAGGGGTAATAATCGCACCTTTCTTAAGCCCTGTAATCTCAGTAATCCTATCTGTTCGGTGAGTCCATTCTTCGTTAAGGGGCTTATTGACCACTTCAGCGCCCACAACAGGTATCACTATTGTGCTTAAGGGAGGGATTACAGGCTCATGATCATTGGGCGCCTTGAACGGAAGGTTTCTTGAGCCATCCGCTTCAACAATCGTGACATCGGCCAGTCTGCTCATATCAGGGACAAGTAATGGATCAAGGCCCTTTAATTTTTCTTTATCATGTGAATCCGCCACCACTAGAGGGTTTACATATTTAAAGGTGCGCTCCAGATCATTTGGGTCTTTTGTAAGAAGCAGTGTATACGAATCATCAGGAGGGAAAATATGTGTTGTTGTGGTAATGATTACCTTTAAGCCGGATTTTACCAGCTCTTCGGCAAGATAGTACATTGTTGTAGTCTTACCTCCACCCCCCACAAGGGAGATTACATCTCCTGATTTTATGCCGATTGCACTGGATATAGATAATGCCTTGTTCTCTTTATTCATCTGATACCTTAATCAATAATATTTTTAACCCTGCACCTTGCGCCCTGCGCCTAGAACCTTGAGCCTTATGCTCAAATCCTCACCCCCCTGATATAGGTAGATGGAGGTTTATCTCATCCGTATCCTGAAGCACATAATCCATGCCTTTAAGCACATTATTTACAAACACGTGGAGCAGCATATCATCCCATTCATGGGAAGAGCCTATGGATGATAAACGATTAAGCAGATCAAGTACTGTAGCCCCTTCATCAAACTCCATGATCACCTCATGGCCATCCTGGAAGCTTTCAAGGAATTCCTCTGTGGCGCCAACAGCGAAGCTTGATTTTAGTTTTATTTTTATTTTTTGATCCGCCATATTTGTATATCTTTTGATTTGAGAGGATTGCCAGCTCGGTAGATGGGCACGGTGCGCCGTGCCCCTACGTTTGGAATCGATTGAGAATAAAATGCTTTAAATTTATCTGTAGGGGCACGAGGCATCGTGCCCTTGCCTGCATCATAACCCCGACAAAGATTATTCCGGTAAATCCTTTGGAACCTCCCAGTCTATCATATGCTGCATCCAGGGCGCCCTGTTAACAAACACATCATGTGCAAGGGGAACCGGCGGATGGGACATCCATTTCGGGTCAAACTCATTCTTAACCTTGAGCATGAATGTATGATAATTTGGGCCATACTTCGGCCCTGTAAGGTACAATGGCTGATGAGGGCCAAGCAAAGAGGTATAAAACCTCTCTTTTATATTCATCTTGGATGTATCAAGATAAAACTGGTCAACACCATCAGTATTATCATCCTGATCCCAGTATACAAGGAACTCCGAGTAACCCTGATGCCCCATCTCAAAGCTCTGGAACCATCCCGGATCGCCATAATCAGGCATAAGGGGCGGGGTGTATCTCTTTTTAACATCTGCGTATGATTCACCATGTTCTGTTGCCTGTGACATGGTTTCTATAACATAATCAACAGAGACATAACCTCCGCACATGAGCCACATGCCTGCTGAGTCTGCATTCTTTATCCATGATTCATCAGAGGGCTTGGTTCGCCTTGCAATGCCACCAACCTCCTGCATAATATCCATGAGCACGTTTTCATCGTATGCCATCTGCTCTTCTGAGGTGTAGCCAATCAGAAGCACCCTTACGATAAAAAAGTTTGAGATACTCTCCTCATTTTCCTTTCCCCATATATCCCAGAACTCCTCCTTGCACTCTGCCTTGGCAATGGCCCTCCAGAAGAGGGGCACCTTTGTTACTGCGCCTGCTATCTCGGCGTGTCCGATATTCTTCATGGCTGTTACCTGTGCCTCTTTGTTGGGTACCGTGAAGTTGATCCATTTAACCCGCTTTTCAGGCAGTTCCAGTGCGGTATTGGGTGAAATACCGGTCGGTACAAGCCTTTCAGGCTGGAAGGGCAGTGTCTTTATTGCCATCCTTGTAACAATACCAAGGCAGCCTCTCAACCCTGTATAACCGCGCAAAAGCCCCCTCAGGTCAGGGCCGGGGCTTTCACCCCAGAATGGGTCTTCACCCTGGGCAAGTGAACCTAACCTTAATATCTCCCCATCCGGCAGTACAACCTCGGTGCCCAGGATACGCCTGTGAGGGAGACCGATCCTGTGGCTAAGAGGAGACCAGCCATCACCAATAAGGTTTGCTATTGCTGAGGCCTGCGCACCACCGCCCCCTATTACCACGTATGCCCCATGCTTCATGCACTCTTCCTGTATGGGTGAATAGATTACACCGGGGCCTACCTCCACATAGAAATGCTTTTCATCCAGAATAAAATCATCCATCCTTTTTAGATCAATCAAAAGTGCATCTTCAACATGGGGATGTGATTTTGGCCCGTAAAAACCTGTGCTGTATGGCACATATGGCACATCATTCCGGTAGCATACCTTTACTATCTTTTGCACCTCTTCGGTTGTTTTGGGCATGATAATGCAGCCCGGTATGGTCGTCATTACACGCTCATAACCGAGCCCGTTTTCATAACCGCCCGGGCCGCTCCTGTAACTCTCACAGACTACAGGGTCACTGGATATATAATCCTTACCAACTATTGTTTCGAGAACAGTATATATTTCATTTGCTATAGCCATATTAAACCTCCTGACCTTCTATGGCCGCACAGATTACTTCAGATATATCAAGAATCTGTACCTTTTCACCCTGCGCATCAACAGCGCGGGAAAAATTGTTTTTGCACCAGGGGCATGCAGAGACAAGTGTCTCAGCTCCGGTATCCTTTACCTCTTCAAGCCTCTGGTCAGCGGCCCAGGATGAAAATTCCGGAAATGCCTCTTCTGTGCCCCTTCCAGCGCCGCAGCAGAAGGTGTTTTCTCTTGTTCTTGGCATCTCTACAAACTCTACACCAGGTATGGCTTTTAGGATATCCCTTGGTTCACTATACAGGCCTGATGTACCCCTTCGTCTTTTAAGCCTTGGCTCAACACACCCCATCCAGCCACGTTTTCCCTCATATGGTGTCCAGGGGTCGCACAGGCGGCTCACACTGCATGCATCATGATATACGACACGTGAATCAAAAGATTTTTTAAGTTTGAGACTCCCATCCTTTAATTTCTGATCAGCATATTCCAGAAGATGCATAACCTTAAACCCAAGCTCATCAGTTGAGATATCAAGCAGCTTGGGATAATCCACCTTCCACATGCGGTATCCTTCAGCACAGCTTGTTATCAGCATTTTTGCGCCTGACTTTTTCACCTCGGCAATATTACGTTCAGCGATCTTTCTTGCCTCGTCCAGCATGCCTACTGAAAAAATCTTGTTTCCGCAGCACCATTCATCAGCCATGAGCATGTAATCATCACCGCATGCCTTGAATATCTTTGCTGTAGCCCTTGCTATCGACCTGTTTTCATATGAGGCATTACAGCCCACATAATAGAGTATATCTGCCTTTGCTGATGGTGCAGCTTCCTTTTCTATCCATTCTCTTCTCTTTTTATTTTCTGCACCATAACAGTTACAGGAATTTACTATTCTTTCTGTCATCTCCTTGTGGGCAGGCATTGGCCCCACACCGTCCTTTACGGCCTTTACCCTGAGAGCTTCAAGGGTAAGCCCTATTTCAAGGTCAAGGTTTCTCTTGCAACCCACATCACATGCCCCGCATAGTGTGCATGCATACATGATCTCAAGGGCCTTTTCATTCCAGCCTAAAACACCCTCTGCCATTGCATGGCCTATCCTCATCTTTCCATAGGCCCCGTATGAATCAAATAAATACTTTGTTGCGCTGGGGCAGCGGGTAGTATATTTTGCGCCTGGCATATAGGTATGCTCTACCCATGTGCATCCCTTGCATTTGATGCACCTGCTCATGTCATAAACGAAATTCTGAATATCATTTATGTCCAGCTTGAATTCAGATTTTGGTTTGTAGTATCTAACTTTTAGCTCTTTTGTCATTCTTTAACTCCTTAAAAACACAGGTTCCCTGGATTCATAATATTTTTTGGGTCAAAGGTCTTTTTAAGCCTTTTTAATGCAGAGGCATATGAAGCGGCCTTATCATACACGATAGGGGCCAGATCGCCATATGGCCTGGTAAAAACAGCGCCCTCACTTAAAAGAACCTTTGCAGCATCCTTGTAAAGCTCTGCTATAACCTCGGCCTCGGCCTCATTATCAGGGTTATAGAAGAAACTGAATTCCGGTCTTGCTGCACGATTGTGCTCAATAGGCTGGATATACATCCCTATATCATCTATCGGATAACCGTACTGGGCCGCAATATCCTCAACAATATCTATAAACCTTGAGACCATGTTGGGCCTTGTATGAAAGAAGAGATTCTGGCATGCACCCTTAACGCGGTTTTTCCAGTATGGCACATCCTTTGGCCAGGGTTTCCTTAAAATATCAATCATCTTCTTCCTTAAACCAGGGAACCCTGGCAGATTTTCACCTAAGCGCAAGTCAGAAAACTCATTCTTTATTACATCTGTTAAGAAGTTTTCTTCATAGGCGATCTTTTCTTCAGGCCGTCTTATAAGCCCGCTTATTACAAGGACAAGTGTCCATGGCGGGAGCTCTATCCTGAGCCGCTCAAAATCATCAGGCCAGTTGTGAGAGATAAGGGCTGCAAGATCAGTATCATTTAGCAGCAGCACCTCCTGACCTATCCTGCGTGGTAGTATGCGATACAAAAAATCAATACCATAATCAATGTCATCCAATGGGGCAAAAAGCACCTTATCTATTTTAGGGATAGACTCTATCTTGAGGTTTGTCCATGTAACCACACCCATTGTCCCCTGCGCGCACTGGAAAAACCTGTAAAAATCAAGACCGGGGCCTGAAGGGTTGCCGCCCTTTGACTGTGAATCAGGATAACCATTTACGCTGGCTGAGCCCATCCTGAAAACTTCACCTGTTGGCCACACCACCTCCATTGCCTCAAGGGGCTCGCCATAATCATAGACCTGGTTTGTGGGTTCTTCACGTTCCATAAAATCGGTGAGCACAGAACGCTCTGCATGGGGTGCAAGGGGCATTATCACCCTGTAGCCTGCCTTTTCAAGCTCAGTGGTAAGCTTCTCCCATGTAACACCCGCCTCAAACCTTACACGGCGATTATCAGGGTCTATCTCAAATATCCTGTCCATTCTAACCATATCAAGTATGACTCCACCCTCTTTGGGTATGGTGGCGCCATAAAAATGGACCCTTGAGCTGACCGGCACAACAGGTGTATTGAACTCATTACATATCTTTATTACAGCAGATACCTCTTCGGAGTTCGCTGGCCTCACTATATAATTGGGCATACCGGCCTTTGTATAGCTGAAATCAGCGGAATACTCCTTTAACTGCTCGCTGTTGTCAGAGTAGTTTTCTTTACCAACAGCCTCAGCCAGTTTTTCTTTTAGATTCATAAAAAATCCTCCATGTTTTTAATCAAGCACAGATTTATTGTCTTTGGAAAAGCAAGACAATAAAAACTGTGCCTGTTTGAATTTTTATCTTGAAACATGAATTAAACGACCTGTTAGTTTTTAGACAGGTCGTTTAATTCAATGAATCCTTTTTTCCCTTCAACACCTTTTCAGGGGTAATGGGCATATCCATACACCTGTACCCTACCGCATTGTAAACGGCATCAGCAATAGCAGGCGCTGTTGGCCCTACAAGCCCCTCACCTGCCTCCTTTGCGCCATATGGCCCCTCCGGTTCATATGTCTCTATACAGATTGACTCACTTACAGGCATGTCAAGGGCGCTTGGCATCTTATAATCAAGGAATGTTGTATTAAGTGTTTTACCCTTTTCCATTGCAAACTGCTCTGAAAGCACATAGCCAAGGCCCATATGAATAGAGCCTTCAAGCTGGCCTTCAACAGAGACCGGGTTAAGGACAGTACCGCAGTCATGCGCTGTCCACATCTTTTTAACCTCAACCTTTCCTGTTTTTTCATCAACCTCAACCTCGGCAACCTGTGCACCAAAACTGAAGGCAGGTGTCACCATTCCCATACCCCTTGGCGTATAGGCTCCTCTCGTAACAAGCGGCACACCCCTGTTGAACTTCTGGGCAAGGGCTACTGCCTTGCCAAATGTGAGTCCCTTGTCAGGGCGTACCTGGCTGAATATGCGCCCATCTTTACATTCAAGCTCATGGATTACATTAAGGTTAAAGTGGGCGGTTACAGCGCCAAAGAGTATCTCTTTCATCTTTTTGGCCGCATCTATTACAGCATTACCTGCCATTAGCGTAACCCTGCTACCCCATGATCCAAGGTCTGCCTGAGGTGTTGTTGCAGTGTCAGCAGAGGTAATCCTGATGTCCTCCATCTTTAATCCAAGCTCTTCAGCAAGTATCTGGGGCAGTATTGTATCAGAGCCCTGACCAATGTCAGCGGCCATTGTAAGGAGGTGAACTGTGCCATCATCAAATGCCCTTAATTCAGCGGCTGAGAATGGGTACTGGGTGTTAAACCAGTTGAAGACACCGCCTGATATAAAGCTGTAACAGCCAATACCAATACCCCTTCCCTTTTTGGGGTTCTTCCTCTTCTCATGGTATCCGCTCACCTCTATAACCTTGTCAAGACACTCTGAAAAGGCGCAGCTGCCAATGGTGGAGAGTTCAGGGATAACATCACCGGTTTTCACCGCATTCATCCTTCTGATCTCTATCGGGTCAATCCCCAAATCATCCGCGATAAGGTTCATCTGTGTCTCTGTTGCAAAATATGACTGTGGAGAGCCAAAGCCCCTGATTGCGCTGGATGGCGGATTATTTGTGTATACATGCTGCCCCAGGAACCTGTAGCTTTTATACTTATAGAGCATGAGCCCGAAATTACCGCACAGGAATGTAGCGGTTGGCCCCATTGCATTATATGCCCCGCCATCAAGGAGTATTCTAAGGTCCTTTGCCACAAGTGTGCCGTCCTTTTTACAGCCGACCTTTGAAAAAAGCCTCATGGGGTGACGCCTTCTGCCTGTTGCAAGCTCCTCCTCCCTTGTAAGTGTAAATTTTACAGGCTTGCCGGTTTTTTTGGCCATAAATGCAGCGCACACATCCCATTTCCTTAACTCCATCTTTGCGCCAAAACCGCCGCCAACATGGGGTTTAATAACACGTATATCATTTTCCCTCATACCGAGTGCGCTTGCAAGCAGGCACTGCACCATGTATGGAGTCTGTGTTGATGTCCAGAGTGTGATCTTTCCATCCGGGTCGCACTTGGCAAGCGATGAGCATGGCTCAAGGTAGCAGGCGCTTATTGCATGTACATTAAATACATCCTCGCGTATGTAATCACACTCGCTGAATGCCTTATCCAGGTCACCATTGGCCACCTTTCGCACAACACTGATGTTGTTTTTAAAAGGGTCATGTATAACAGGAGCGCCTTTTGCCATGGATGTATCTATATCAAATGATGCGGGCAGCTCTTCATACTCCACCCTGATAAGGCTTAATGCCTCTTCAGCAATATCCTTATCTATTGCAGCCACCGCAGCAACCTCATCACCAATAAATCTAACCCTGTCAATTGCGAGGGCGGTTTCATCCTGAGTTTCAGTAAACAGGCGCCAGTTACCAAACTTCACATCAGGCAGATCCTTCCCGGTTATTACACACTTTACTCCCGGCAGGGCCTCTGCCCTGCTTGTATCAATGTTCAGAATCCGGGCATGTGCATAGGGGCTCCTGAGCAGGCGGCCATGCAGCATCCCTGGCAGCATTATATCATCTGTGTACTGTGCAGCACCTGTTGCCTTATCCCTTGTATGGTTTCGTGGTACGCTTTTGCCGATTATATCGTATTTGTCCATATTATCCCTTCCTGTATCATAAAGGCCGCTGCTATTTGGCGGACCTTCTTCTTGATTCATCAATGGCCCTGCCAGTAAGGACTGCTACCATAAGTGTCCTGTACTCTTTAGTTGCCCTCATATCTGTAATAGGCTTACACTCTTTGGATGCCTCTATCCCAGCGGTCTGAAGCAGTTCTTCTGTGATCTTTTTACCCTTGAGAAGCGCCTGGGCATTACTGGCCATCATCGGGGTTGGTGCAACCGCGCCAAGAAATATTCGAGCATCCTCGCAGATGTCACCCTTCATAACAAGCATTGCGCCAACGCAGACAGCGGAGATATCCACCTTACCCCTTGCGGAGATATGCTGATATGAAGTGCCTGAACCCTCTGGAGGCACAGGGACATTGATAGAGGTAAGCAGTTCACCCTGTTTTAAAACAGTCTGACCAGGACCGGTAAAAAACTCATCAAGAGGTATTATTCTTTTACCATCCATGCTCTCAACTGTTACACCCGCACCCATCGCCAGAAGCACAGGGGCGTTTTCTGCTGAAGGGGCGGCATTGCAGAGGTTACCAGCAATAGACGCCATATTCCTTATCTGTACATTTGCGGTTGCAGCCGCTGCATCAGCAATAGCAGGATATTTTTCCTTTATTAGCGGATGATTTTCTATTTCTGTAAGCGTCACTGTTGACCCTATTACAAGGCCATCTTTCTCATCAAAGGTTATTTTATTCAGCTCTTGTATCTTTTTTGTATCGATAACAGCGCTGACATTAAGTAGCTTACGTTTAATCTTTATTAAAAGATCAGTGCCCCCGGCCATAAACATTGCACCCTTGCCTGCTTTAGCAGCAAGACTGCATGCCTCTTCGATTGTCTCAGGTGCATAGTAATCAAATCTTGAAAGAGCCATTTTATGTATCCTCTTTTATATATCTATTGTTTTTCTTTCATTGTTTCCGAGGCGCTGTGGATCGCCTCTACTATCTTGTAATATCCTGTGCAGCGGCAGAGATTACCTGATATGGCGGTCCGGATTTCCGGCTCTGTAGGTGAAGGGTTTTTGCTAAGCAGGTTTAACGCAGACATCTCCATCCCTGCTGTACAGAACCCGCACTGGATAGCGCCCTTTTCTATGAATGCCTCCTGTATTGGATGCAGCTCCTCACCGGACCTGGCAAGTCCTTCTACAGTGGTAATCTCTTTTCCTACGCAGGCAACCGCGAGTGTCAGGCATGAGCTGACAGAATCACCATCAATCAATACTGTGCATGCACCGCAGTCACCATCGCCGCAGCCAAGTTTGGTGCCGGTCAGGCCAAGGTCTTCCCTTAAGACTTCATTCAGTGTGCGTGATGAATCACATGCGACCGTGTAATCATCACCATTCACCTTTAATGTAATAAGATGTTTCATCTAATTATTTTCCTCCTTATGTTTCTTTTTAATCCCTCTTGCCAATACCTCAAGTGCAATGTCACGGGTTGGATTGATATGTGTCTTCCCTGTTATCTGCCCCTTGCTTCTCTCCACCTGCATGATCCCAAGGAATGCGCTCCAGATCACCTCTGCCAGTATTCTTGGATTGCAGTCTATGAAAATCCCCTGGGACACCCCGTATTCGGTTATCTTATGCTGATATGTAACAGCGTTTGACCCTGCTTTGTACAGCATATTGCGGAGATCAGGGGAGAGGTTTCTCACCGCCTCATTCTGATGAAAAAACATGGATGCATCAAAGGCCACAGGGTCATTCTCATGAAACTTTATAAAACAGCCCCACAGCTCTTCAAGCAGGGTCTCCTTTATGGCGTCTCTGCGCTCATATACATCACTTAAGAGTGAACAGAAGTAATCCATGTAGGCCATTATGGCGCTTATGAATATCTCATCCTTGTTCTTAAAATAGAGGTAGAGCGCTGCCCTGCTTATCTCGGCGCGCTCTGCAATCTTGTCCATGGTGATGGAATAGTATCCCTCTTCATTATATATCTCCATGGCAGCCTCTACCGCATGCTCCCTGCGATGCTGTTTTTCCCTTTCCCTTCTTTCCGCAACACCCATTTTATAGCCTTTTTTTCATATATTGACTGGAAAATAATCTTTTTTTTCCAGATTTAACCTCTTTTTTAGACAGAGCGTCCATATATTAGATGTAGAGTTCAATTTTGTCAATAAGGATTTTTTTATCTTAACATATCAATGACATAAGAGATTATTTTGTGCCTGATTATTGGAAATAAAATGTAGGGGCAGGCCCTATGCCTGGCCGTCCGTAGCTTCTCCGACCACCATAGCTTTAGCGAAGGCGGCTGCCTGCCCGTTAAAGATAGCAGAATCCAGAAACTCCGGGCAACCACAGGGGGTTGCCCCTACAGGTATACTATAATGCATCTTTGATAATGACCAATTTTTAACCAGCACATCAGGGATTCGATAAAAAAACCTATTTACCACGGAGGACATCCGCCTTCGTTGAAGCTATGGCGGGACAGGCGGGGAGCACAGAGAAGATTTTTTTATTTTAAATCTCTGTGACCTCCCTGTCCCGGCATAGCCCTGGCGACGAAGGCTGTGTCTCTGTGGTGAAATAAATTTGCATAAGATGCATAACCCTGTCTATAATCACCTCATTTTTCAGGAGGACCCAATGAAAAGAGCACTTATACTTGTTGATATTCAGAATGATTTTATTCCGGGTGGTGCACTTGCTGTTGTAGGGGGGGATGAGGTTATTGCTGTGGCAAACAGGGCGATAAAGGATTTTGACCACATAATCGCCACACAGGACTGGCACCCTGCGGACCACAAATCCTTCGCGAGTCAGCATAAAGAAAAAAAGCCCGGTGAGTTTATTGAACTAAACGGCATCCAGCAGGTACTCTGGCCTGATCACTGCATTATGGAAACAAGGGGTGCAGAGTTTGCACCGGGGCTTGATACAGGTTCATTCACAAAGGTGATAAGAAAGGGCATGAACAGGGAGATAGACAGCTACAGCGGCTTTTTTGATAATGCACAGAATCATGCAACCGGCCTGGAGAAATATTTAAGGTCACAGAAAATAACCGATCTATATATAATGGGCCTCGCAACCGATTACTGTGTAAAATTCACCGCCCTTGATGCAAGAAGGCTGGGGTTTAATACAAACCTTATTATTGAAGGGGTAAAGGGTGTTGAGGTTAATCCTGGCGATTGTGATAAAGCAATAGCGGAGATGAAAAAGGCGGGGGTTATGGTGGTAAAGCAGTAAAAATACGAATGTTGAACATCGAACTTCCAACATCGAACGTCGAATGAAAGGCAAAAAGACCGAATCAAAAATTTATTTGTAAAGAACGTGAAAATCAAGCAACCTTGACTTGTCATCCTGAACAGCGCTCATTCTGTCCTTAACCTCTGCAATCCACGCCTCACGAACAGGCTCTTCTTCATAATCGATACTTGCCAGAATCAACTCTGCTAAGGCTACTCTTTCATTGGTTGGTATTTTCAAAGCTTCGTCTAATATTTTAGTAACCATATACCTGAAACCTTGTATTATTAAGGCTTAAACGATTTATTTTATAAAAGATAACCGGATATTTCATTAAGGATAATTCTCAAATTTGGTGAATTTGAGATTAATATCTCATTATTTGAAAGATGTTTATGTTCAATAAACTTTAGGCTCCTCACAAGAATTTGTGGGTCAATTTTGGCATAGGTAGCTTTCCCAAGCCATGATATAGAGCCAGCTTAAATGTGTTTTCAGTACGATAACCAAAAGCCCTATGGCTAATAACTTTAGCC
>JAAZBV010000101.1 GCA_012513605.1 Desulfatiglans sp.
CATAAATCTTATAGGAGGTTCCATTTTTATAAAAAACTTCAAAAATAGGTTGCTCGCTCATGTTTATACCTCGATTAAAAGTTTAACCATTCAGTTTGAGTTGACTTCGCAACTCAACTTCTCGTTAGGCCAGTACTTAAATATGATTCAAAATATTTTGAAATTAAGAAAATGTCCCATTGAATATGCCCTCTACCTTGGAGACGATCATTATTACCCCATATCTGGTGTGGTTCCATATATTACTATTGGTAACATGATGCATCTTTCAAATGGCGAAAATTTACCAGATGAGGCTCTTACACCCCTTAATGAAAGGTTCTCATCATATTTCGGTAAAAACATACTTTTTGGTGGAGGTACAGGTTGGGAGGGCGATGGATTCTTGGCTTTTGCAAACAAAGTTAAAACTGAGTTACTTTGGCTATTTCATTTTCCTCAGAGTGAAGCCTTTGTAAGTGCTAAAATTGAAAATGATAAAGTAATTGCAATTTCTGAGGAATATCCAAACCGTTTTATTTTTTATATTGCAATAGAAGATCCAAAAATAATTGATATCAAGGTGCAGGAGGCCTAACCCGCCCTTCAACTATGACCGGGCGATAAAACGCCGCCCGTCATGTTAAGGGCAACGTTAAATGGTAAAAATGAAATTAATAAACATATTACTTATAACACTATTAATTGTGATCAATGGAGTATCTATGGCTGAATCTCTGAAAGAAATCAATTATCGCGGTGGTGTAGTAAAGTTTAATATTCCTTCAAATTGGGTTGAGGAATATGAAGAAACGGGTGGAGGTACATTTTATGAAGATGCCCCGAACACAGGTACACTTCGCTTAAATATTATCACAATGCAAGCACCATCAGGTGCCAAAGGTAATTTACCCTTTTCAGCTTTGTCATCAATACCCGTTATAGAGAATAAAAATATTGAAATGTTGGCTAATGGCAATGCATTTGCTTACAGTGTTAGTAGATCGGAAGAAGATGGCGAAAAAATTACATTATATTGGTGGTATCTCGCAAATCAAGTAGGCTCAAGTCATATAAGACTAGCAAACTTTTCTTATACAATATTAACTTCAAAAGAAGATGATCAAAAAACAAAGGAAGAAATTAAGTTACTCGAAGTACAAATTAGAAAGACAATATTTCATCCAGGGTTGGGCAAATAAAAAACATTTAACCAGACGCTAAAGCCGATCGCCGCGCCAGGGGCGCGGCTCCGGCTTAGCTTTTCGTTAAGGGTGAATAAAATGGAAAACAATAAAGAACTAAAATCCAGATACGTTAATTTTTTAAATACCATAGATGAAAAACAGGCTGCATTTCTTATACAGAGTTGTTCTGATGAATTTTGCATGACTACATCCAACACGCTATACCTTTCTATATCATCTACCGGTGGTTTCATTGATCCCGCTATTACTATTTATAATTTTTTACGTTCCTTGCCTTGTAATATTGTCACGCATAACATCGGTACAGTTGATTCAACTGCTATTATTCCATTTTTAGCGGGTAGCATAAGGAATGCATCCCCTTTTTCTAAATTCCTCATTCATGGTATTTTCTGGTGTCCCCCTGGTGGGCAGTTTTATCCTCTCGCCCAAGTAGATGAGTTCCACACCAGGCTTAATCATGATGCTGCTAGGCTTAGGAGTATTTTGCACGAGCGCACTAGCTTGCCTGACGAGGCTATCGACCGGATGTTTCTGTCTGGCGAGACCATGAATCCCGGTACAGCTAAAAAGTTCGACATTATTTCTGATATCGCCGAGTTTGTTATTGAGCCCGGTAGCACCGTTTTCACAAGTGGGCTTAGGGGACGTTGTTGACTAACGTGACAAAAAGTGATATTGGCTCGCATAGTGTTAAATTCATCTGATCAGAGGATAAGAATATGCCCAGACAAGCGAGATTGGACTCTCCCGGAACCCTGCATCATGTTATTATTCGTGGAATAGAGAAGAAGGATATAGTCCAGGATAAATATGATCGAAAAAATATGGTTACGCGACTTGGAGATCTTGCTGTAGAAACAAAGACAAATATTTATGCATGGGCCTTGATGTCTAATCACATGCATATCCTTCTTAAGAGCGGCCCGGAGGGATTATCCCTGTTCATGAGAAGGCTTCTAACCGGATATGCAATAACCTACAATATCCGCTATAAGCGGAATGGGCATGTTTTCCAGAATAGATATAAGTCTATTGTCTGTGATGAAGATGCCTACTTTCAAGAACTGGTCAGATACATACACTTGAATCCATTAAGAGCAAAAATGGTAAAAAATCTATCTGCCCTTGATCAATACCCATGGTGCGGTCACAGTGCTGTAATGGGAAAGAGAAAGTTGGCATGGCAGGATGTTGATTATGTTTTATCCTGGTTTGGTCAGGGTAAATCTGCCGCAAGGAAATTTTATCGTCGCTATATACAGGATGGGGTTGATAAAGGGCGAAGGGATGATCTGGTAGGGGGTGGACTTGTCCGTACCCTGGGCGGGTGGTCTCAGGTTTTATCCCTGCGTAAAGGCAAAGAGAAAGTACTTTGCGATGAACGCATTTTAGGGCAGGATGAATTTGT
This sequence comes from Desulfatiglans sp., assembly GCA_012513605.1. Classification (NCBI taxonomy): domain Bacteria; kingdom Pseudomonadati; phylum Thermodesulfobacteriota; class Desulfobacteria; order Desulfatiglandales; family Desulfatiglandaceae; genus Desulfatiglans; species Desulfatiglans sp. Next base: position 2,599 of record JAAZBV010000101.1, read on the forward strand.
TGAAGGAATACTTGCAGAAGCCGAGGGGAAGGTCTCTGGACAGATATCAATAAACAAGAGGATAATAGATACCGAGAAAAGAATCCTCGCAGCATGCGAGAAAGAAGGAGTTTCTGTTGAAGCGTTAAAAGGAGGAAGTCGGAGAGGTCTGCTTCCCGCATTGAGGTCGAAATTATCCAAAGAACTTGTTGAGAAATATGGCCTTACCATGGCCGAAGCGGCACGACAGTTAGGCGTAACGACTTCAGCAATATCGAGAATATTTGAAAGAAATAAATGACTTTCAGGTGTTTTGTCACGTTAGTCAACAACGTCCCTTAATGCATGAAGAGTGTCCGATTTTTCATTCCTTTTCAACAACGGTTTCAGGTTTAATAATAGGTTAAAGTATGGTCGATTTATTTTAATTATGTATTATTTTTACTGGCCTGATCTTTGCAGTTATTTTAGTGACATCCATACTTAAATAATTGCAGAATATTAATAACGTAATATTAACTAAATCTTGTACGAGTTATCTATTACGGTTTGATGCTCCATGTATTTAAAGCGTACAACAATTTTTACATCACATCACTATTATTAGAAAGGATTATAAAATGAAAAAATTATTCGTGCTGGTTTTGACAATTGTATTTCTGTCTATTTCAAGTTTTGCTACAGCAGGCAATGAAAGCGGCCCATATATCGGTGGGTCTCTGGGTTATTCATCTCTGGATGTCGCTATTAACGCGATTGAGGAAGAAGATGTGAATTTTGATGATGATGACATGGGTTTCAAGGTGTTTGCCGGTTATAATTTCGGGCAGATTCCAATGTTTGATTTTGCCATTGAAGGCTCGTATGTTGATTTTGGTGGCGCTGCTACAGATGATATTCCCGATTTGGATGTAGATATTACAGCATATGATATATTCGGGGTAGCCTGCTACAATATCGGGCCTGTTGGAATATTTGGCAAGGTTGGTCATGTCTGGTGGAAAATGGATTCCAGCCTTTCGGATGTATTGAATGAATCCGCCGGTGACATGGCATATGGCTTGGGTCTTAAGTTTCAGTTCAGCTCTGTGGCAGTCCGAGCTGAATATGAGAGGTTTAAATTTGATATAGATAATGTTGGTTCAGATATTAACCTTGATTTTATTTCCGTAGGGTTATCCTGGACCTTTTAAATGGTGCTGCAGGTTTTTTAATAAATTCTGGTTAAAAGTTTTTTAACCTTAAAATTGACCATGTTATGCTCAGGTGCTATATTGGCCCATCCTATTAACAATAAAGCACATGAGCTGACAGCGGTTTATATAAATGATACCTGTTACAGAATTACTGAATCAGAACAATTTTTTAAAGAATCTTTTTGATTCCATGCCCTGCGGTGTCATGGTCCTCGATAAAGAAAGAAGGGTTCAGGCAATCAATAACATTATGGAGCGCACATTCGGGATATCTCTATCTGATGTTATAAAACAGAGAGGTGGAGAGGCGCTCAAATGCATACATGCCCTTGAAAGCATCAGGGGATGCGGCTTCTCTGATGAATGCAGCCAGTGCATGATCAGGAGGACAGCCATTGATGCCCTGGGCGGAAGCAGGATAGAAAAAAACAGGGCAACAGCACAATTTTACATTAATGGCATTGAGAGGGACATTGACCTGCTCATAAGCGCTGCACCACTCGACCATGAGGGTGAAAGGCTCGCCATAATCATACTTGAAGACATAACAGAGCTGAATGAATTAAAGAGGCGTCTAAAGGCAGAAACAAGTTTTGCGGGCATCATTGGCAGCAGCGCTGTTATGAATGAGCTTTTCCGTACTGTAAGGGATTTAGCGGACATAAATGTTCCTGTACTCATACAGGGTGAAAGCGGCACGGGCAAGGAGCTTGTTGCCTCTGCCATACATAATGAAGGAAACAGGGCGGATAAGCCCTTTGTGCCGGTCAACTGTGCGGCTCTTCCTGAGGGTATCCTTGAAAGCGAACTCTTCGGACATGAAAAGGGGGCATTCACAGGGGCAATAAGGGATAAAAAGGGTCGTTTTGAGCTGGCAGACAGCGGCACTCTCTTTCTGGATGAGGTAGGGGAGCTGCCAAAGACCGTTCAGGCAAAGCTATTAAGGGTACTGCAGGAGGGCTGTTTTGAAAGGGTCGGGTCTGAAAAATCAAAAAGGGTGGATGTCAGGATAATAAGTGCTACAAACCGAGACCTTAGGTCAGAGGTGAAAAAAGGTACATTCAGGCAGGATCTCTTCTACCGCCTTGCTGTTGTCCCGGTCATAATCCCTCCCTTAAAAAACCGAAGGGATGATATTCCTGCTTTGGTGGAACACTTTCTTGAGGAGTTCACTGACCATGGAAGTGACAAACGGGGCGGAGGCATTTCTAAAAGCGCCCTGAATATGATGATGGATTATCCCTGGCCAGGCAACATACGGGAGCTTCAAAGCGCCATAAGATTTGCTCTTGTAAAATCAGGTGGAAAAACAATAGGCATCCACCATCTCCCCCTTGAGATCCTTGAATGGCAGGGCAGCCGCCCATCAAGGGGACCTGTAAAAAAACTGGAAACAGCTTCTGTGGATGATGCCTTAAAAAGATCAGGGGGCAACAAGGCAAAGGCAGCCAGACTGTTGGGCGTGGGGAGGGCAACTCTATACAGATTCCTTGTGGATTTCAATAATGTTTCATGATACAATCCTGTCTCAAAAAAAGGCATGAGACATAATCTTTTTAAAAGGTAAACCATTTTAGAATTATTTTTTTATTAAAAGGTTGTAAGCTTACTCAGGCCAGCAGGTAACATGCTGTAATTTAAGCAGATTAATAATTACCTGATTTTTTATGACATCTCAGGCAAGGTCATTCAAATTCACGCAGCATCCGGGCATGCTAAGGTTTTAAACCCCGGATATAAAAAGTGTCTCATGTTTATTGTCTTTAAAAAAACCCTTATTTTTTTATCAGGCTTAAGGGTCTGTAATTATTTATAAATTAAACTTGGTTCATTATCGCAATGCCTGGCACAGATATTGATATAAGTATATTCAAATAAAAGCAGAGGGTGCAGTATATGAAACCATGTGATGAAAATCTTATAAAGGTAATTGCCTTAACAGAAGAGATGATTCTGCTTTCGGATGAAGGTGATGCCCTGAGAGATGATTCAGGATGCGGCGTGCTGTACGGTGTGTTAAGGGATTCTGCATACAGGATCAAAAAGATGGCAGAAATGGAGCGGGATTCCCATATAAACAAGGGGTTGTTTTAAAGACAGTGTTATTTGACACTGATTATTATATGACTATTATTATCGTCTAAAACACAGCTTGACAATATACTTACAATTACCAATTAAATTAATAAAAACAGGAGGATAATATGGGAAGTTTAAAGGGAACCAGGACAGAAAAAAATCTACTTACAGCATTTGCAGGGGAGTCACAGGCCAGAAACCGTTATAATTTTTTTGCCAGCCAGGCCAAGAAAGATGGTTATGAACAGATGGCCTTTATCTTTGAAGAGACAGCCAATCAGGAAAAGGAGCACGCAAAAAGGCTGTTTAAGTTTCTTGAGGGAGGAGATGTTGAAATAACCGCTGCCTTTCCCGCTGGTATTATAGGGAGCACCCTTGAGAACCTGATTGCCTCAGCAGCAGGAGAACATCATGAGCATACAGAGATGTATCCATCCTTTGCAAAGATAGCTGACGAGGAGGGGTTTACTGATATAGCCAAGGTATTCAGGAATATTGCTGTTGCTGAAAAGCAGCATGAGAAGAGATATAATGCCCTTGCAGCAAATATCAAAAACAAGAAGGTCTTTGAAAAAGATAAAGACACTGTATGGCGTTGCAGGAATTGCGGTTTTATCTGGTCAGGGGCACAGGCGCCGGAAGAATGCCCGGCATGCGCACACCCAAGGGCCCATTTTGAGATCCTGGGAGAAAATTATTAATTTCATACCTCCTGCTGCCTCCTGAACCCTGTTTAGAGGCAGCAGTAAAAAAGAGAAAATTAAGCTCTTTTGAAAGGGATATAAAATGGCAGAAAGATCAGGGATTATTACAATGCATGGAAACCCGCTGACCCTTTTAGGAAGCGAGGTTAAGGTTGGTGACAAGGCCCCGGAGGCAACCCTTATTGATAACAGCCTTACCCCGGTAAAGCTCTCATCTTACATGGGAAAGGTTCTGGTAATTTCCGCCGTTCCCTCCATTGACACATCTGTATGCGATATAGAGACAAGGAGGTTCAATAAAGAGGCAGAGGGGCTTGGTAAAGATGTTGTTATCCTCACGATAAGCATGGATCTACCATTTGCCCAGAAGAGATGGTGCGGGGCAGCGGGTATAGAGAGTGTTATCACACTCTCCGACCACAGGGATGCATCCTTTGGGATCGCTTACGGGATGCTGATCAAGGAGCTTCGCCTCCTGGCAAGAACTGTATTTGTCATAGACAGGCAGGGTGTGGTGAGATACATCCAGGCAGTAAAAGAGCTGTCAAAAGAGCCTGACTATGAAGAGATCATTAAAGAGGTAAAAAACCTGGTTTAGTTTGTAAACATTATAGAAGGAGGAAAGATGATGGTAAAAAAACTGGAGATATACAAGTGTGAGGTGTGCGGAAATATTGTTGAGGTTGTTACTGCCGGCGGCGGTGAGCTGGTATGCTGCGGAAAACCCATGAAGCTTATTACAGAAAATACGGTTGATGCCGCAAAGGAGAAACATGTACCTGTGATAGAAAAGATCAGTGGCGGTTATAAGGTTAGCGTAGGGAGTGTAGCTCATCCCATGGAAGAAAAGCATTACATCGAGTGGATAGAGATCATAGCTGGCGGCAAGGCATACAGGCAGTTCCTCAACCCTGGAGATACACCGGAGGCAACATTTATGACAGAAGCCAAAGAGATTACTGCCAGGGAATACTGTAACCTGCACGGCCTGTGGAAGGCATGATTGAAAAATATTGAACTTAAACCGGTTTAAACATAATATGTTTTAAACACTTAATACAAGGAGGAACAATTAAATGGATAAATATGAATGTACTGTATGCGGCTATGTGTATGATCCCAAAGAGGGTGACCCTGATAACGGCATTAAAGCAGGGACATCGTTCGATGACCTGCCTGATGATTGGACCTGCCCTGTATGCGGTGCGTCAAAAGATCAGTTTGAAAAGCTCTAAAAGCCTTTTGTTGTAATCATCCACAGCCATAGAGGATTAAAGGCTGTGGATGATATCCCCATAAAAAGGATTTTCCATGAAGCCTGTCGAAGTAGCAAAGGATATAGACCGGGCAGGGGCCTCTGGTTCCTATGGGTGGAGAGGAGAGGCGGTAAAAAAGAGATGCCCTGATTGCAATTTTTGTCAGATGTGCAGCGAGACAAAGTGCAGGCTGTGCAGAAACGCAAATATCGCCGGCTTAAACACCTTACCCCGGGCAGGGTTTACCTTATTCGAGTATGAGGAGTGGCAGAAAAAAAGGGGACTGAAAAATCTACCGGTTATTGATATCAAAGGTGAGGATGACTGATTCAGTACCTGCGGCTATAAATACAAACCCAATATCAAGAAGTCACAACTCAAGGAGTTAAACTATGAAAAATTGGAAGAGACTGTCATCATCTGTTTTTCTTTTCATTCCTTTTTTATGCTGTACCTGCATTTTTTCACAGGAGATAAAGATCAGCGATGAGACCCAGACCTGCCTTGACTGTCATACGGGTCTTCACCCCGGCATCGTTGAGGAGTGGGGAAAAAGCAGTCATGCCCTCACATCCCCCTCTGCTGCCCTTAAAAAACAGGGTGTGGATAAGCTTGTTTCATCAGAGAAAATTCCTGAAACACTCCTTAACAATACAGTAGGATGCGCTGAGTGTCACACGATAAACCCCGAAACACATAAAGACAGTTTTGACCATGCGGATTTCAGCGTACACCCGGTTGTTACCCCAAAGGACTGTTCTGTATGCCACAGCACCGAGGCAATGCAGTATGAGAAAAATATTATGTCCCATGCCTATGGAAACCTCATGAATAACCCGGTATACAGAGACCTGGCAAGCTCCATAAACGGGATTCAGACCTTTGACAAGATGTCATTATCAATAGAGCCTCCTGATGACCTGACAAATGCCGATTCATGTCTTTCATGTCACGGCACCATGCTCAAGGTATCAGGAACAAAAACGAGGGAGACAGATCTTGGGGAAATGGATTTTCCAGCTATTGAGGGGTGGCCTAACCAGGGTGTAGGGAGGATAAACCCTGACGGTTCAAAGGGTTCATGCGCATCATGCCATGGAAGACACGCCTTCAGCATAGAGACCGCCAGAAAGCCGGATACCTGCTCCCGCTGCCATAAAGGGCCTGACGTGCCGGCCTATCCTGTGTACAAGGTAAGCAAGCACGGCAATATCTATAGCTCAAAAGAAAAGAGCTGGGACTTCAAGGCTGTGCCCTGGACAATAGGAAAGGACTTCTCTGCCCCGACATGCGCAACCTGCCATGCAAGTCTTCTGACCGACACTGAGGGTAATGTGGTTGCAGAAAGGAGCCATCAGATGAATGACAGGCTCTATAAAAGGATTTTCGGGCTCATATATGCCCACCCTCACCCCGTTTCACCTGATACAACCCTTATCAAAAACAAAGCGGGCCTGCCATTACCAACAGAACTGACAGGTGAACCTGCAGAAGGTTTTCTTATAGATCAGGCTGAACAGGATAAAAGAAAAAGGACAATGCAGAAGATATGCCTTTCATGTCACTCAACAGGTTGGGTAGATGGGCATTTTGACAGGCTTGAAAACACCATACAAACCACTAACCGTATGACCCTCACTGCAACAGAGGTGCTTTTAGAGGCGTGGGCAAAAGGTGCTGCAAATGGCCTTGATAAAAAAGACAGCATATTTAATGAGGGTATAGAGAAGAAATGGATAGAGCAGTGGCTTTTTTATGCCAACTCGACAAGGTTTGCATCGGCCATGTCAGGGGCTGATTATGGGGCGTTTGATAATGGCAGATATTATCTATCAAAAAATATTCAGGATATGATAGAGTGGTTCAAATTAAGGGTTAAAGACAAAGATAAAAAATAAATACTTACAACGCGTGGAGGAATAAGATGGCGGATCAGAAGGATGTGAAAATCTACACACTCAGCACATGCAGTCACTGCAGGGCAACCAAAGAGTTTTTAAATGAATGCAAGATCAGATATGATTTTACCGATGTGGACATATTGCAGGGCGAAGAGAGAAAGGCTGTTCTTGATGATATCAGGAAGATTAACCCTAAATGTTCTTTTCCGACAATTATCATAGGAGAAAAGGTTATTATCGGTTTCAAAGAGGATGAGATAAAGGAGGCACTTGGCTTATGACAAAAGAAGAGCTTTATGAGATGCTGAAAAAGTCACAGGGGTCAAAGGGCTATTTTTTCAGCAGCAATAAAGAGAGGGTCATGGATCTTATGGAGGCACTGCTCGTTAACAAAGAGCGGTATGGCTACATGTGCTGCCCTTGCAGGCTCTCATCCGGTGACCGGAAACAGGATTCAGATATAATCTGTCCCTGCGTATACAGGGAAGAAGACCTCACGGAGTTCGGAAGCTGCTACTGCAACCTCTATGTGACAAAAGATTGGGATGAAGGTAAGGTGCCCCATATATATGTCCCGGAAAGAAGGCCGCCCGAAAAGATGGGGTTCTAGTTTTTTTAAAAGGGGCATTCGCTTTGTTCAGCTTTATGAAAGGTATTGATCATTTCTACTTTTTATATCTGAAACAGCGATAAAAGGGTTATATTGGTTAGTCATAAATATAAAAAAATCTGGTTTTTCTCCCTTTGCCTATTTTTGAACGCATGCGGGGCCACACACCAGAAAAGGGAGTATTTTGAAAATGTCACACTCCTCGGCAGGCAGCACCTTGAAACCGCGCTCCTTGGGGATAATGAGATACAGATAAGGTACAGACAAGGGGAGGTGAACAGCTATCTTTATGCCTCATGGCAAGATCTGAAATTTGACATGGCTACCCATAATCATGGCCTCTCTGAAATCCTTTTTTCAAAAAAACCTGTAAAGATACTGAAAAACCCCAGGCAGATACATGTTAGAAAAGGAGATGAATGGCAGGCCCTGCTTAAAAGGGCCATATCGGTTATTGCGCCTTCGGGGCAGGGCATGGGTGTTTCTGCGGTATTGAATTATCAGGAGATGGTCCTTTACCGTGATACAGACAGCACGATCCATCTCGCAAAATTCAGCGATACACCGCACCATATCAGGGTTACAGGGCTGTTAAGGGAGAATGAGATTGCCGCAGAGATAGCAAGGCAACTTGACATTGCAGGTAACAATGAAGAGAACAGGAAATTCCTTTTTCGTACAGAGAGCATTGACCACGGCGGTATTGCCTTTGTGTTTATTGATCCCAGCCTTAGGCAGACAGTTTTTTTAACAACGCCCTATAACCCTGAATATTCCCACAGTTCAGGTTCAAACCCGGCCATGTATATGGCTCGATGGTTCTACAGGTCCGGGCTTTTAACTATACTGAAAAATCCTGCAACTACCATGTACAGGCTCTATTGCAGGCTAAGACACACTACAGCAGTGTTGCTTACCGGGAGTAACAGTTCTGGAAAGAATCGAAATCTCCCTTACAGTGAAACAGAAGGAATGGATATTGCCGGGTTTGAAGCCATGCTTGACAGCATGTTTCCGCAGAATAAACCCTTTAAGGGAAATGTAAAATTCCTGATAGACGGGGAGAGTTTTTTCACGAGGCTCACACAATCCCTGAATGATGCAAAAAAATCCATCTGGCTCAGGACATATATATTTGATAATGACGATTATGCTGTAAAGATAGCCGATTTCCTGAAAAGAAAATCTCATGAAATTAAAGTTAAGGTGCTGGCTGACCATATGGGGTGCATGAGCGCGGCAACATCACTGCCCTCTTCGCCTGTACCTGCTGATTTTAAGTTCCCTGATGACATCTTTGATTACCTCAGGAATGATTCTGAAGTTATGGTACGGGCCACAACCAATCCATGGTTTACAGCGGATCACACAAAGACGATTATTATAGACAGCAATACTGCCTTTATAGGGGGGATGAATATCGGGAGGGAGTACAGGTATGAGTGGCATGACCTCATGATGGAGGTGAAGGGGCCGGTTGTGGGCAGGCTTAAAAAGGATTTCAGAAAGGCATGGTCACATGCAGGCCCTTTTGGCGATATAGCGTATCTTTTTTCAGGTGCATCCACATCAAATTATGACCCTGAAAACGAGCCCTCTGAGCTGTATGATATAAGAACCCTGTACACAAAGGCGGGCGCCACGCAGATATTTGATGCACAGCTTGCTGCAATAAAAAACGCTAAAAGATATATATACATACAGAACCCCTACTTTACCGAAAACAGGATACTTAACGAACTTATCCTTGCCAGGGCAAGGGGTGTGGATGTGCGGGTTATTCTGCCCTCAACAAGCGATTATGGCTTTATGGACAGCAGTAATATAGTAAAGACAAATATCATGCTTAAAAACGGCATAAGGGTTTATCAATACCCGCGTATATCACACATCAAGGCCGCCATTTACGATGGCTGGGCATGCCTTGGAAGCGCAAACTTTGATGCCCTGAGCTTGAGGATCAACCTTGAAACTAATCTTGCGTTTTCAGACCCGGGTGCAGTTCAAAGATTAAAGGAAGATCTGTTTGAAAGTGATTTTGCGGTATCAAGGGAAGTAACAGTCCCGATCAAGGTTACCTTTATGGATTACATGGGCGAGATGATCTCAAACCAGCTTTGATCATTTATATTATAAAATTGCCTTAATAGCCTTTACCGCCTCTGAATCCAGAACACCATTTACCCTGTCACCCCGGCACACTGCGCCTCTGAAGCCTATTATATCAGGATTAAGCTTTTTAAGCAGGGGGAGATGCTCGGTTTTCAGAGACCCAGCAAGGGCGGAAAGAAGATTATTTCTTCTGCATTCTTTTAAAAAATTATTTATATTGCCTACTGAAAGACTGGAAAAGAGGTCTCCCTCTTCCTTGATAATTGTATCCATCATGCATCCATCTATGCCTGTCTCTGCGGCAGTTTGCAGGGCGTCTAAAGGTGAAAGGGCATTTATTTTGTAGGCATCACCATATGCTACAGCAATGATCTTGATATCCCTGTCATATCCCCTTACTGCCTTTTTTATCTCCATTAGCATTTTTGTTGCGCTTTCTGATGTCCTCACCCCATATAGACCAACCTTGATATACTGTACATTGCATGAAGCAGCACCAAGGGCAGCAAGTGACATTAATCCGGGCAGATCAGGTGCATCCCCAATCGCTGCGCTTACAGGTATATTCACGAGTGTAACATCTCTGATGCCCTTTATTATTCCAGGGAAGTTTGCACCGAGCGCACCCTCAAGGGGATTTTTTACATCAATAATATCTGCCCCGCCCTTTATTGCGGCCATTGCCTCCTGTTCGTTTACCACACTGATTAAAAGCTGCATGGGAATTCCTTAATTATTTTATTATTACATCGATTACTGTAACTTAGAGCTTATCCTTCTTACCCGAATCGGCACACGGCGCAAGGCACAAGATTATATCATATAGTAAAAATTTTGTTTACCATGCCCGTTGGGTTTGGTATTAGTGTATAGCTTATGGGTTACGTGGATGGAAGTTAATAATTCAGTTACAGGAGAAATAATGGCAACACTACCAGACTTCGGATTTAAAAAAGGCTGGACATATGAGGCTATTATTTCATGTTTTAATATTGATACACCCCATGCCGCTCCCTTTGGGATAAAACTTATAGACATAAATAGAGTTCAACTGGAAATCTACAAGGGTTCAAATACACTGGGTGGTTTATTGAGTACAGGCGAATTTATAATAAACTTCATTAATAGCCCGATATATTTTTATGAATCCATATATGAAGGGGAAAAACTCTCATTTACCCGGGCCAAAAATGTTAAGGCTCCTGTAATCAAGGATTGCACTGCATATATAGAAGCCAGAGTTTCTGGTAATGAAGAAAAAAAAGAGAGCTATATTATCGATGCTGAAATCATCAGCACCACTATGAAGAATGCCCCTGTGCTATTTAATCGAGCAGAGGGTCTTGTTATTGAGAGCCTTATTACCGCTACACGGGTAAAATATCTGCCCGAGGGTGAGGCAGAAAAAATATTAAAGGAAAATTACAGGGTAATAAAAAAGGTGGCCCCTGATTCAGCCTGTGTTAAAACAATGGAGAAGCTGTTAAGCAAATGCGGAACATTTTAATACCCTGTTTACCCGTCATGGTTTTTGACCGTAGACCGCAAACCTTAGACCTTATACCGCGAATTTATGTCATACCCGGATTATAACAAATGCATCCTGCTCCTTGAATCTGAAGGGGTAACCTCACGTGTAATTAACCATGTGAAGGCCGTTCATGGTTTTTGCTTGATCATTGGAAAGAGGTTGATTGAAAAGGGTTACATGATAAACATGCCCCTTATCGAGGCCGGCGCTCTTTTGCATGATATAGGCAGATCAAAAACCCACGGGCTTGAACACGCCCTTGCCGGATGTAAAACAGCAAAAAGGCTGGGTCTCCCCGATGATCTCATCGCCATAATAAGAAACCATATCGGGGCCGGTATTACAAAGGAAGAGGCACTGAAAAACGGTCTGCCGGGCGAGGATTATTTCCCTGTTACACTGGAGGAAAAGATAGTTGCGGCAGCAGATAACCTTGCAGCAGGAGAGAGGCTCCAGACCATAAGGCAGCATGAAGAAAATCTACTCAAGAAGTGTATAGCCGAAGGGGCTAAAAGGTGTGTTGACCTTCACAGGGAGCTTTCCAGAATGTGTGGCATGGATCTGGATAAGCTTTTAGCCGAGTAGATTTTTAACCGATCAGGTGCTTTTTTTATGTTAACCCTGACTATTTTTCAGCAATATCTTACTGGTTTTACTATCAAAACAACCAATTTACCCTTGTTATTTCAAGAGGTTAAAATATTCTTCCATTTACTTGACATGAAAAAACCATGAGGCTACAATGCAAACTCTTTTCGGTTAAGGGGGATATCCCTTTAACTATTTATGCCTCATATAAAAAGGTTTGCGGGTTAAACAGACAGATATTTCTGTTTAGGTATTAGGGTTTTACTGTGTTTTAAAAACAGGTCACATCAACAATTTTAAGGAGGATTTAACATGGCAAGCGCAAAGAAAATTAATAAAGTAATGGTTGGCGAATCTCTGGTTGGCGAAGGAAACGAGGTAGCTCATATCGACCTTATATTAGGGCCACGCGGCAGCGCGGCTGAAACCGCATTCTGTAACTGTCTGACCAACAACAAAGATGGTTTCACATCCCTTCTCGCTGTTGTAGCACCTAACCTTGCTACAAAACCCAGCACAGTAATGTTCAACAAGGTTACCATAAAGGGCGCCACCCAGGCAGTTCAGATGTTCGGGCCAGCCCAGCGTGCAGTTGCTATGGCTGTTGAGGATTGCGTAGCAGATGGTACAATCCCTGTTGCCGAAGCTGACAATGTCTTTATATGCGTTGGCGTATTTATTCACTGGCAAGCAAAGGATGATAAAAAGATCCAGGATTACAATTATCAGGCAACAAAAGAGGCTATAAAACGCGCTGTTGCCGGCGAACCAAAGGCCAAAGAGGTTGTAAAACAGAAAGATAAGGTAAATCATCCGTTCCAGGCAAAATAATTTTCAATTGTAGGGACGGGGTCAAAACCCGTCTCTACAACCTATATGATTCAATAACCGGTCAAAAATATAATCTAACCCCAAAAAATAAATCAAATCTATAATTTTCTCGCCTATCTTGAAAACATCATCTATTGTTCTTATCTTCAACCAAAAATATACGGAGACCATATGTCTGATAAAATATTAAAAATAATCGGTGTCTCAGGCAGCCCGCGTATTGCTTCAACAGATTATGCTGTGAAACTTGCCCTTCAGTATGCAGAGGAAAGGCATGGCGCTGAAACAGCATATTTTTCTGTTCATAAAAAACAGATCAATTTCTGTATACACTGTGATTACTGTGTAAGAAAAAAAGAGGGGTGCATACACAAAGACGATATGATGGAACTCTACCCCAAGCTTGAATGGGCAGATGCCTGGATACTGGGGAGCCCTGTGTATCAGGGGGCCATATCCGGCCAGCTCAAGACCGTGCTTGACCGGCTGCGCGCATCTGTTGCAAAAAAAAAGAGCATCTTTGTGGGTAAGCTCGGGGCAGGGCTTGCGTCAGGCGGAGACAGGGTTGGGGGCCAGGAGCCTGTTATAAAAACCATTCACGACTTTTTTATAATAAACGGGATGATACCGGTGGGCGGGGGTGCCTTTGGCGCAAACCTGGGTATGACCTTCTGGTCAAAGGATAAAAAGGCAGAGGGTGCAGCAGAGGATGAAGAGGGTATAAAGTCCATCCACAGGACAATAGATCACATGACAAAGCTTGCTGCCAGATTAAAGGACTAGATACAGGTAACATATGACAGTCAATATAGCATGGGGTATAACCGGCGCGGGTGATCTGCTTAATGAGGTTTTTGACGTCATGGAGGGGTTATCAGGGCATGATGATATAAAGATTACCGCTATTGTATCAAAGGCCGGAGAGTCAGTATTAAAATGGTATAAGCTGACTGAAAGGCTTAACTCCATTACAGAAAAGGTGTTGATAGAAAAGGATGCCAACACGCCCTTTATAGCTGGGCCGTTGCAGACAGGAAAATACCAGTGCCTTGTTGTAGCCCCTGCTACCGCAAACACAGTAGCAAAGCTTGTTCACGGGATAGCAGATACCCTGCTTACAAACTGTGTATCCATGACAAACAAGGCAGGGAGAGAGGTTTTTATATTACCTGTTGATAAAGAAAGAGGAACAATAACAACAACCCTGCCAGACGGAAAACCCTTTCAGCTTACAATGCGCGATATTGATGTTGATAATACAGAAAAACTAAGGCATATGAAGGGGATAACCGTGGTTGACAGGCCTGAGGAGATAAAAAGGGTTGTAAAAGGTTAGGGGTAATGGGTAATAGGTAATAGGTTAGAGAAGAGAAGGAAATTCTAAATTTATTTTAAAAAGGAAAAGATCATCATGAAAAAGTTTTTTGTTCTTATACTGATGTTTATCTCTGCTGTTGCCTGCGGACAAAATGCCCAGGCAGATAAAAATGCGGTGTTTAACCCTGATAATGTAGTTATTGATGTAAGGTCTCCTGAAGAATACAAGGCCGGTCATATTAAAAATGCCAAAAATATACCTGTTGATAAAATTATAAAGGATATCAAAACTGCTGTTCCGGATAAGGAAGAAACCATTGTGCTTTACTGCCGAAGCGGCAGGCGATCTGAGATCGCTGAAAAGACCTTGAAAGAGATGGGTTATAAAAATGTTATCAATGCAGGAAGATATGAGGCCCTGAAGGCGCAGGAGGATAAGGGTAACTGAGCCCTGACCCGATTCGTAGTAGAGACAAGGCATGCCCTGTCTCTACGAATATTTTTATGCCAGGTTGATATATTTATTTCCTCTTTAATTTTCCTGTCTCCTCTTTCAACTGCCCTACCCTCTTTTTAAAATGTTCTATCGCCTTTTTGACTGGTTCAGGAGACCTCATATCCACACCCGCATCCTTGAGCTCATCAAGGGGAAACTTGCTTCCGCCAAGTTTCAGAAAATCCAGGTATGATGCCCTTGCCTTTTCATCCCCATTTAACACCAAATCCGCAAGGGCGGTTGCTGCTGATATACCGGTCGCATACTTGTACACATAAAATGCGGAATAAAAATGGGGTATGCGCAGGCACTCAAGCTCAAGCTCCGGGTCAATTACAAGTGTATCACCAAAATATAAATCGAGCAGCTTCCTGTACTCCCCTTTTATATTCTCAAGGGTAAGGGGCTGGTTCTGCTCAAGGATAGAGTGGCATATCTTTTCAAACTCCGCAAACATGGTCTGCCTGTAGAGTGTTGCTCTGAAGTTGTCTATCTCGCGGTTGAGTATATAGGCCTTCATGGCCGGGTCACCGCTGTAATAATCAAGGAGGTAATTACTTAAAAGCGCCTCATTAAGTGTGGAGGCCACCTCTGCCACAAATATGGTATACTGATGATCCACATAGGGCTGGTTCTTGATGGACAGATACGAATGCATGGAATGGCCTGCCTCATGGGCGAGGGTGTAGAGGCTGTTTATATTTTTGTCCTGAAAATTCATGAGTATGTATGGTGGAGAATCATAACAGCCTGATGAGTATGCCCCGCTCCTCTTCCCCCTGTTTTCGTACCTGTCTACCCATCCACCTGTGAGCCCCTTTTTCAGGATGGAGACATACTCCTCACCAAGGGGCTTAAGTGCTTTTATACATACCTCCACCGCCTCATCATAGCTCATGGTGAATTTTATATCAGGCACTATGGGCACATAGGTGTCATAGAAATGGAGCGCATCAAGACCAAGGCTCTTTTTGCGGAACCTGAAATAGTCAAACAGGGGGCTCAGGTTTTCTCTCACTGTTGAAACCAGGTTATCATAGACCGCCTCCGGTACATCATCACTGAACAGGGCAGATGACCTTGCAGACTCAAAATTCCTTACCCGTGAATAGAAGATATTCTTCTTGTTGCTGTATGAAAGGGTTGTTGCAATGGTGTTTTCATGGTCTTTATACTCACGATAATACTGGTGAAATGCCCTTTTCCTGATCTCACGGTCAGGGTTGATTAGAAAGGTCGAAAAATTACCATGACTGAGCTCAATGGCGGTACCTGTTTCATCTGTAACATCACCAAACTTAAGGTCAACATTATCGAGCTGGCCAAACACCTGGGATGAGGCAAGGGAAAAATCCTGGCTCATGGCAAGTATCCTCTCTATCTTTTCATCATGGGTATGGGGTTTGTACCTCAGTATCTTTTCAAGATAAAACCTGTACTCCTTTAAAATATCCTCCTTTAAAAACTGGTTCATTTGGTCTTCATCTATTGCCTGTATCTCCGGTGTAATAAAACTGGCCAATTCAGATGCATGCGTGTACAGGGTAATTGCCCTCTGATACATAGCCAGATACTGCTGGTTTGATTTATCCTCATCACTTTTGAGGTGGGCATATGTATAGAGTTTTTCTATGTTTCGATCTGTATTGAGCGAAAAGGTGACTGCCTCTTTAAGGGTCTGCGCCGACTCTCCTAGCCTTCCGCGGTATTTCTCATAGCCCGGAAGCTCTTTTTCAAGCTCAGTATACAGGTTTTCCCACTCCTCAGTTGAACCGAACAGGGGGGAAAGGTCCCACCTGTATATTTCAGGGATATCTTTTCTTTCAGGTATGGCATTCTGGGTCATAAACAAGGTTCCTCTCTTTTAGTATTTATTTTTTAGTTGGATAATATACATTCATTAAAGCATAATGCAACATTGATGAAGGCGGATGATCTTCTTTACAAAAGCAAGGAGTCGGGCAGAAACTGTCTTACATTCGGGTAATTTTTAAAAAGTTCTACAGATAAAAAAATGCATTATATTTTTTTTAACAAATGTACATAATTAATTAAAGGTGTATCATATGCAGAACTAATTATATGTAAACCTAATACAAGGAGAATACCTATGGTTGATTCTGAAAAACCCAGAGAAAACGAAAAAAAAATAGACCGCCGTGAGTTTCTGGTGGGAAGCGGTGCCGCTATTGCTGCCGGAGCTTTGGTTGCAGGCATTCCGGGTGTTGCGGGCGCTGCTGCCAGTAACCAGACCTATCCAAAATCAGAGGGATACATCGTGTATGACAGCAGGCTCTGCCTCGGTTGCCAGAGCTGCATGTTTGCATGCTCACTGACGCATGAAGGTGTTGTTAACCCTTCATTGTCCAGGATACAGATCATCCGTGACGCACCGTCATTTGCCAAATACCCGTATGATATAGTAATGTCTGTTTGCAGGCAGTGTGTTTCACCCCTGTGTGTTCAGGTCTGTCCGACCGGGGCCTGCCATGTGGATGAGGCAAACGGAAACATCAGGAGGATCGATCAGAAAAAATGCATAGGATGTAAAAAATGCATCCAGGCATGTCCACAGGACCCTCACAAGACCATCTGGAACCCTGTAATAAAAAAAACCGCCAAATGTGACCTTTGTGAGAGCGCTCCATACTGGAATGAAAAGGGCGGGCCAAAGGGGAAACAGGCATGTATTGAAACATGCCCGGTCAAGGCCCTCAAGCTTGTAACAGATGCCCCGTCACAGAAAGACATCAACGGGTATGATATTAACCTTGCGCCACCACCGCCCAAGGCAAAACCGCAGGGTTTTGTATTACCGAAACAAGAGCCCGGTAAAGCGGCTGAGAAGGGAGGTAATTAAAAATGGCAAACGGATACGCAGGAAAAATACTTAAAATCAATCTCACAAAAAAAGAAATAAGCATAATTGACACCGCAAAATATGCGGAATACGCAGGTGGAGCGGGCATAGGCGCTGCGATATTCTGGGACACTGCCGTTGTTCCGGGAGACTGGGATATGCAGGACGCGTTTGATCCGCGCAATGTGATATCATTAATGAGCGGCCCACTTGCAGCCACAGGTGTGCCGGGTGCAGGCAGAACCAGCGTTAGCGGTATTGCCTCAGAGACCTATCCAACCCCCCTGTTTCACAGGACAAATTTTGGAGGCAGGTTTGGCACTATGCTAAAACTTGCCGGGTGGGACGGGGTAGTTGTGCATGGAAAGGCAGATGCCCCTGTATGGATTAATATTATTAATGACAAGGTAGTTATAGAAGATGGCTCAAAATTATGGGGCATGGACACCTATGAAACACAGGATCAGATAACCTCTGCGGTATCAGGCAGAACCAGATTCGGGCAGCAGTGGCAGGAGATAGGGAATGAATACACAACCCTGTTACCTCAGATCGTGTGCATAGGCCCTGTTGGTGAATCCATGACCAAGGTTGCAGCGCTTATACACGGAAGCGGGGTAAGCGCCCGCACCGGCGGCTTTGGCGGCGTTTTCGGGTCAAAAAACCTCAAGGCCATCAGCGTAATAGGGACAGGGAGCATCCAGGTGGCAGACCCTGCCGGTCTTGTTGATACAAGGCTCTGGCACACAAGAAATTTCCCGAAAATTACCCTGGCACAGCCAGGGGCGTCAGCATGCATGACCTGCCTCAATAATGACCGCAGGCGTAACTCCTATTATGGCGGCGAGGCCATGTGCGCCGATGAATACTGGTACATGGGAAAACAGGATCCCGGCTCATTTTCGAGCCGTGATCCCGAGGCACTTATGCGCGGGGCAAGCATTGCCATGAAATGGGGCATATGCTCATGGGCAACAAAGTTCGGAGGGGCAATAACACTGCCAGTTCCTGATGCCCCTCCTGCATACAAGGGCATGGTGCCTATGGAGCCGGGAATAGGCTGGTACATAAAGTATCTTTATGAGATCGGCGAGCTTGGCCCCGGTAAAAAGATAGAATCATATCCCCTGCCCATGGATCAGTGGGACACGCTTAAATTCCGTGAAATCTTCTGCGATGCCATAGCGCGGCGCATTGGTATCGGCGCTGATCTTGCCAATGGGTACCTTGAGGCGGCGGAAAGATGGGGAAGGCTTGAGGAGGACATGAATAATGGCACAATCAGGCTTCCTGCATGGGGCGCAAGCTGGCATCATACACTCCCCGGTGTTGACTGGGCCTACAGCTATATTTTCATGTCAGGTGACCCGGTATGGCACGGTTTCTTTGGCCTGAGCGGGGGCGGCGGATTTGGCGGACCGGCAACATACACAGCCGAAGAGCTTGTTGACATGATGACGAAAAAGGCTGTCCCCTTTGACAATGACCCTATAATGTTCAGCAATTCATGGAAGGGTGATGAGGCATTTAAGACCGGTATCTATTCACCCCACAAGGCAAAGATGGTTGCATGGGCAAGGCGCTTTGCCGGTTTCTATAATGAATCCATGTCTATCTGTGAAATGCTTCTTCCGGTGTTTATGGGCAGTGGTCCGGGAAACCTGGCTGGCCCCAGCCCTGAACTGGAATACAGGTATTACAAGGCGGTAACAGGGAGTAAAGAGACCTTTGCAGATACCATGGAGACAGGCCGGAAGATATGGAACATGGAGAGGGCCATCCGCGTTATGGCAGGCAGGCACCGTGACCAGGAGAAGTTTGCACCCTTTATGCATATGCCTGGCGCAACCTTCCCCATTAGCGGGCCCAAGCCTGTTTACCTTAATGGAAAATGGAGCTTCGAAAGCCATAATGACCTTTACCTGGATAAAAAAGGTGTGGAACAGTTCAAGACTCACTTTTATAAACTTGAAGGCTGGGACACCAAAACCGGTTGGCCTACCAAAAAGACACTGGAAAAACTGGGCATGAAAAATGTTGCAGATGTGATGAAAAGCAAAGGCAAACTGGGAGCCTGATAAGACAATTTGCCATAGAAGGTTGGGTTAAAACCCAACCTTCTATGGCTTCTTTCGTACTCTTTTATAATAATGGTCATAAAGATACATGGTGATCAGGCGAGTTTTATTATCCTTTCAAGCTCATCCTGTCTGTTTACATTCAGAAATGTCTTAAGCTCAGGGTCAAATTGTTTTATCTCTTCTTCCCCTACAAATCTAACACTGATACTGTTAAAGGCCTTGATTGTCTGGAATTCCTTTTTAATTATCAGATCCTTCATGGCCTGGAGACATCTTTTACTGTACAGGGCATGAAGGGGCTCTATTTTCCAGTCCACCTTTGGCACAACCGCATCATACCCCTCTTTTAAACCTGCAATATATCTCACAAGGTCTTCGTTGATAAATGGCATGTCGCAGGCGCAGAAAAAGGCCCAGTCATCATCAAGGGCATCAAGCCCTGTATAAAGCCCTCCGACAGGGCCCATACCCTTTATTATATCCTGGTAAAGCGGTATCTTCAGATATGAATATTCAAGGGGAGTGTTTGTAATGATCATGAGGTTTTTAAAGACCCTGCCAAGGGCAAAGGTCGCCCGCTCAATAAGGGGCATACCGTTGAACAGGGCAAGGGCCTTGTTGCTGCCAAAGCGGCTGCTCTTTCCTCCGGCAAGGACTATTCCGGTGATACCCTCTAAAAAATTTCCTTTAATGCTGTTTTCTGTCATTGTTATATGATTATTTTACTTTCAGTTAAAAAGATACCCTTGCCATATGAATGCTGAGATATTATATTTATTATGTTTTTTAACTCAATTAACATATTGATCATTTGAAATCCAGAGGTTTTAAACATGCAGCAGAATCCTTATACCTACACGAAACAGAGGAGACCCAGGGCAGGAGCACCCCGGCAGGAGGCGGATTTCAATGAACTTGAGGCACTGGAACTCTATTGCGGCCAATGCCGCAAGGCAGTGCCTGTAAGGAAGCATCTCCTCCTGGTTCTACCCGAGGGGGATAAATATGAATACAGGTGCCAGTACTGCGGCTCAAAGGTAGGGGATAAAATTGACAAGGGCCCCAGGATAAAGGGGTTTTATTAAAAATAATTTATTAAAGGAGCACACATTGGAAGAAAAAGAGATAGTCATTATAGGTTCCGGTCCTGCCGGCCTGACAGCAGCTATATATGCCTCAAGGGCTGGTTATTCTCCCCTTGTTATTGAAGGGGTTCCAAGTGGAGGACAGCTCCTTGTTACTACAGATGTGGAAAACTTCCCCGGTTTTCCTGATGGCATTTCAGGGCCTGAGCTGATAGAAAACATGCGAAAACAGGCTGAAAGATTTGGAACACAGTTTGTTATGAAGGATGCAACAGCAGTGGATCTTGGTGTATACCCCTTCAAGGTAACAGCAGAGGATACTGAATACATGGCCAAAAGCCTTATTATAGCAACAGGCGCAAAGGCAAAATGGCTTGATCTTCCATCTGTCGAGGAATTTAAGGGAAGGGGTATTTCCGGTTGCGCTACATGCGATGGATTCTTTTTCAGGGATCGCAAGGTCTTTGTAATAGGAGGGGGTGACACTGCCGCTGAAGAGGCGCTTTTTCTTGCCAGGTTTGCAAAGGAGGTTATCATTGTCCATAGAAGGGATAAACTCCGGACTGAGAAATATGTGCAGGAAAAGCTCTTTAATAATCCAAAGATCAGTATTGTATGGGACTCAACTGTAGAGGAAATCAAGGGATCAAAGGAGGCCGGTGTTGAAAAGATCATATTAAAAAATATCAAGACCGGCGCAGTTACAGAACAGAGCGCAGATGGAATATTTATGGGTATAGGCTATTCTCCTGCAACAGAACTGTTCCGTGGTCAGCTCACGCTTGATGAAGGGGGTTATATTGTCTGCCATGACGGCGCAAAGACCAGCGTAAAGGGGGTATTTGCTGCAGGGGATGTAAGGGACCCCATGTTCAGGCAGGCAGTAGCAGCTGCCGGAACCGGCTGTAAGGCCTCATTAGAAGCCGAACATTTTCTGGAAAACATGGTGGCATAACCTGACATACCCTGTTATTTCAATATGTTACACTGATTAATGCAGGATGTAAACACAGTTCTTTATGTTGACAAAATATAAGGCGCGTGCTAATTCAACTTTAATAATTATAAAGAAAGGAGATAGAGATGGGTAATATTCTTGAGGTTACTGATGCCAATTTCGATGCGGAGATTGTAAATGCTGAGACACCTTCGATGATTGACTTCTGGGCAGAGTGGTGCGGTCCGTGCAAAAAGGTGGGGCCTGTTGTTGAGGAGCTGGCAGCAGAATACAAGGGTAAAATAAAGATTGCCAAGATGGATGTAGACAACAATAGAGAGACCCCTGCAAAATATGGCATCCGAAATATCCCGACACTTATCTTTTTCAAGGGTGGAAATGTGGTTCAGACCATCGTAGGCGCCCAGTCAAAGAGTTCAATAGACGGAGAGCTTAAAAAACTTTTATAATTTTATTTATATAATAACAACG
Source organism: Desulfatiglans sp. (assembly GCA_012513605.1). Taxonomy (NCBI): domain Bacteria; kingdom Pseudomonadati; phylum Thermodesulfobacteriota; class Desulfobacteria; order Desulfatiglandales; family Desulfatiglandaceae; genus Desulfatiglans; species Desulfatiglans sp. The sequence continues at coordinate 24,654 of JAAZBV010000101.1, forward strand.
GGCGTGGCCCGTGACATATGTGAGCCATGCCGATTTTTAAAAGAGTAAAAAAATGATGCCCAGATCCATTCCCTTTTTGAAATACTGTATTTTAATATTATCCCTGTTTTTGATCTCCTCCGGGTGCGCAACCAAAAAGGCCCGGAAAATTGATGAAATGGGTCATGCTGAACTGCTTGAAAAGGGGTTAAATCATCTGAAAAAAAGTGATTATGTCAATGCCCTTACAACCCTTCAGATGGTAAAAAACAGGTACCCATATACAGACTCAGCCATTGTTGCATCGCTTAAACTGGCTGACACCTATTATGAGCTTGGCGAGTATGAATCAGCATATGCTCTGTATTACGAATTCGACAGGTATCACCCAAAGGATGAGAATGTCCCCTATGTAAAATACCGCAAGGGTATGTGCTACTTTATCAAAATAAAAGGCTTTGACCGCGAACAGAACCATGCACAGATGGCAAGGATAGAATTTGAAAGACTCATTGCCCAGCACCCTGACAATGAATACTCAAAAAAGGCAAGAAGGCATCTAAGGGAGTGCATGATAAATCTTGCTAATTTTGAGATTTATACAGGGGACTTTTATTACAGGCAGAAAAACTACAGGTCAGCCCTCCTGAGGTACACATATGCCCTGAAAAACTTCCCTGATGTGGGCCACTACTATGATGCCATTAACAAGATCAGCCTCTGCAACATGAAGATTGCTGAACTGGAAAAAGAATCGGCTGATTAGAAAAACCCAATCAACCGGTAATCATTTTATCGATTGATCCCAGGGCCTGGGCAAGTTTTTGAGGGTCGCTGCCCCCGCCCTGGGCCATATCAGGCCTGCCCCCGCCCTTTCCGCCAACGATCTCTGACATCTCCCTAATTATTTTCCCGGCATTATATCTCTTTGTAAGGTCATCTGTGACGGCACATATAAGCATAACCTTGCCTTCACTCTTTGAGCCTAAGACTATGATCCCGGATGCAAGTTTTTCCCTTATCCTGTCCACATAATCGCGAAGCTCTTTGGGTGAGAGTTCATCAAGCTCTTTAGCCAGCACCTTTATACCGCCAATCTCTTTCAGGCCTGAAAGGATATCCCCTGATTCCTTTGAGATGATCTTTGCCTTAAGGGCCTCTATATCCGCATCTTTCTGTTTTAAGTCCCTTAACACCTGGTTTATCTTTTCTATAAGCTGGTCAGGAGTAGTCTTTAATAATGCGGCAGCCTCTTTTATCTCATTATCCTTTGCCTGGGAATAGAGAACAGCAGCCTTACCGGTTACAGCCTCGATCCTCCTGACATTTGCAGCCACTGCCCCTTCTGATACTATCTTAAAAAATCCTATATCGCCTGTGCTGTGTGTATGGGTGCCCCCGCAGAGCTCCATGCTGACGCCCTGGCCTACGCTTACCACCCTTACATTGGCGCCATACCTCTCTTCAAATATTGCCATAGCCCCTGTCTTTGATGCATCTTCCCTTGTCATCACCTCTGTTGATACAGGGTGATTGTCCCTGATATGCATGTTTACAAGGGCCTCCACCTCCATGAGCTTTTCCTTTTCTACCTGCGCAAAATGGCTGAAATCAAAACGCAGCCGCTCAGCAGATACCTGTGACCCCGCCTGCTTGACATGGTCTCCTAAGATTTCCCTGAGGGCGCTGTGCAATAGATGTGTGGCAGTATGGTTTGCCTGTATGGCCCTTCTTCTTTCATAATCCACGTGTGCGGTTATCTCATCGCCTGTTTTTACACTCCCGCTTTCTACTGTGCCTTTATGTATAATAAGGTCACTGCCTGCCTTTATGGTGTCTGTGATCATGATCTTTACGCTGCTGTTACCAAGCACCCCCTGATCACCCACCTGCCCCCCGCTTTCACCATAAAAGGGGGTGGATACAAGGAGTATCTCCACAGCATCATTAGCCTTTGCCTCAGAGGCATCTTTGCCATTTACAAGAATGGCTGCTACCTTTGATTTAAAATCCTGCTCCTGATCACGCATAAAATTGCACCTGATGCCGCAGGAGGCAAGCTTTTTGTAAACCTCCGGGATCTTCTCCTCACCGCTCCCCTTCCATGATTCCCTTGACTGGTTTCTCTGGGTTGACATGGACTTTTCATATGACTCCATGTCTATAGTCAGCCCTTCGTCCCTGGCAACATCCTGCACTATATCCAGGGAAAGCCCATAGGTGTCATAGAGTTTAAAGGCCAGCTCACCGGGGATTACAGTACCCCTGCCTGATTTGATCTTTTCTATCTCATCACTTAATATCTTCATGCTGTAAAAGAGGGTGTCGGCAAACCTCTTTTCTTCATTTACCAGAACCCCTTTGATAAATGACCTTGAACCCTCAAGGTCTGTATAATGGCCGCCCATTGCGTCTATCACACTCTCTGCAACACTGTAAAAGAAGGGCTGTTTGAACCCCAGTACCTGGCCGTACCTTATGGCCCTGCGGATGATGCGCCTTAAGACATAGCCGCGCCCCTCATTTGATGGCATAATACCATCGCCTATAAGAAATGCGGCTGCCCTTGCATGGTCAGATATCACCCTGAAGGAGAGATCGCTTTTTTCACGCTCGCCATATTTAATAGATGAAAGCTCCTGGATGCGGTTTATGGGAACAGTGAATATATCTGTATCATAGTTGCTCTTTACACCCTGGATAACAGCGGTTACCCTTTCAAGACCCATGCCGGTATCTATATTGGGTTTGGGAAGCGGGGTGAGTTTACCTGACGGGCTTCTATCAAACTGTGTGAATACAAGGTTCCATATCTCAAGAAAACGGTCACAGTCACATGCAGGGCCGCAGTCAGGCCTGCCGCAGCCTACTGTTGCACCCTGGTCAAAGTGTATCTCAGAACATGGGCCACATGGGCCTGTGTCACCCATTGCCCAGAAATTATCCTTTTCACCGAGCCTCGTAATGCGTGAGGAAGGTATGCCTATCTTTTTTTCCCATATATCATGTGCCTCATCGTCATCCTTATATATGGTGATATGGAGCCTATCCTTATCAAGCCTATAGCCCTCCATAAGCAGTTCCCATGCCCAGGTAATGGCCTCCTCCTTGAAATAATCACCAAATGAGAAATTGCCGAGCATCTCAAAAAAGGTGTGATGCCTTGCGGTATAACCCACATTTTCAAGGTCATTGTGCTTTCCGCCTGCCCTCACACACTTCTGCGAGGTGGCAGCACGGGTGTAGCCCCTTCTTTCTTCCCCTAAAAAAAGCCCTTTGAACTGCACCATCCCGGCGTTTGTAAAAAGAAGAGTCGGGTCATCCCTTGGGATAAGGGATGAACTTGCTACAACCTCATGGCCTTTACCCTTGAAAAAATCCAGGTATTTTGCTCTGATTTCCTTGTGATCCATTTATCTTATAATCCTTTGTTATTCCTGATTTTCAGATTCGATAGTGGGTTTTGTCTTCCAGACACCTGCCTTTTCCATTACAAGCTCGGAAATCCGGTTCAGTATATCCACATTTTCTGCGAGGAATTTTTTAACATTCTCCCTGCCCTGGCCTATCCTCTCACCTTCAAAGGAGTACCATGCGCCGCTCTTTTCAACGATACCCATCTCAGCGCCAAGGTCAAGCACATCCCCCTCCTTTGATATGCCGTGGCCATAGATGATATCAAACTCCGCCTCCTTAAAGGGCGGGGCCACCTTGTTCTTAACCACCTTTACCTTGGTCCTGGAGCCTATTACGTCATTCCCCTCTTTTATTGCGCCTGTGCGGCGTATATCAAGCCTCTGGGTAGCATAGAATTTAAGGGCATTACCGCCAGTGGTGGTTTCAGGGCTCCCGAACATAACACCTATCTTCATCCTGATCTGGTTGATAAATATGACGCATGTCTTTGATTTGCTTATGGTAGCGGTAAGTTTCCTTAATGCCTGTGACATAAGCCTTGCCTGAAGGCCCATGTGCTGGTCCCCCATGTCGCCCTCTATCTCTGCCCGTGGCACAAGTGCCGCAACAGAGTCTATTACAAGCACATCAATGGCGCCGCTCCTTACCAGAATTTCTGCTATGTCAAGCCCCTGCTCGCCTGTATCCGGCTGTGAAACAAGGAGGCTGTCAACATCAACGCCGAGCTTTCTGGCATAGGCCATATCAAGAGCATGCTCCGCATCTATAAAGGCAACCATACCTTCAAGCTTCTGCGCCTCTGCGGATATATGAAGGGCAAGGGTGGTCTTTCCGGAGGACTCAGGGCCGTAGATCTCAATAACCCTTCCTCTGGGCACACCGCCCACACCGAGGGCAATGTCAAGGGCAAGGGAGCCTGTAGGAATGGCAGGCACAACGATGATATTATCATCGCTCATCTTCATTATAGCCCCCCGGCCAAACTGCTTTTCTATCTGAGAAATGGCCTGTTCAACCGCCTTGTTTCTTTCTAAAGTATCCGCCATAAATTACCCCCTTATTATCTACATGTTTATGTGTAAAACAGTTAAATCGTCTTTATTATTAAACAAAGATAAGATGACCTGTTACTGCAAGCCCATTCTTATACTACAGATAAAAGTATAAAATCAATAATGAATGATGAATGATGAATGGTGAGTTGAGAATTGTGAAGGGTGAATTATTTTTTGCAATATTTTCTTTCTTACCATTAACCATTTACCATTCAAAATTCACCATTAATTCCTTTTTATACCAGCCAGCTTCTAAACCCGTTGAATTCGACGGGTTTAAAATAAAGCACTAAAAAACTAACCGCTAATTCCCCCGAATTCGAGGGAATATAACCTTATATATCGTCATCCATTTCCCATTTACCTCCTTTATGAACTATCCGGGATTTCCGGATAGTTGCTTTAAGGGTTTTAATCCGGTTTCCATTTTTTGAAATGCTTAATATCTGTCCAGCTATAGCCTATTAAATCAATACTTCCAGTCCACATGACTAGCGGGCAGTTTATTGAGTTCTTTTTCATCTGCTTCCAGTTAGGCAGGTATTTTTCATATTCGATAGCGACCTCTTTCCTAAGTCTGATGAATTCCTTTTTTACCTGCGTTTCTACCGGCGTTTCTACCGGCGTTTCTACCGGCGTTTTTCATGAACCCTGTCTATTTTATTCTTTTGGGAAATTTTTAATACTTATGCACTTTTTACGGCCCATTTTGCCATCTTAAACATCTCAACTCCAGAAATCACGTTTGAGCACATACTGTGTAATAATTGCCCTAAGATATACCCATCTCAATTGTCGTATCAATGATACGACAATTTTTTCATCCGGGAAAACAGAAGCAGCCTGCATCATTCTTCTAATTTAGAAATAAAAAGATAACGCATTTGAATTATTTAACCTTTATATTCCCTGAAGGTTTTCATGAGATCATTGAAATTCTTTGGTCTGTATCTTTGGAAACCCGCTTCATCCACATAAGCATAATCAAAATGGAATTCACTCTGGGCAATATTGATATCTTCACACCACTGCTTTAATCGGCCCATCTTTTCAGGGACATCCATATCTTCAAGTCCTTTGGTTTCAACAATAACAATTTCTTTTTCTGATACCTTCACTAGAAAATCAGGGTAATAATTGGATGGAAACCCATCTTTATTGATATAGTCGATCGTAAAATGGACTGCTAAAAAATTCTTAGCGTAAGAAATGATATCGTCGCAATCTTCCAAAAAAGCTGTAAATTCCAACTCAAGCCCACTGTCACCAATTATCTTATTAAAAACAGATTTCCGGGGGATGATATAACCCTGATCTTTTACGACAAAAGGCCTTGTTTTTCTCAGCTTGATATAGTCGCGGATTTCTGTCTCGCCTTTATCCTTTACAGTCAATTCATTGATATACTTTTTAAAGCTTTCAATGATTGCCTTCGTTGCATTTAATTCCGAAAGATTCCTTAACGTATTCAAGTCATCTATTTCAATATGCTTTGTGAAGAGGTGGTCAGTAATAAATTCCTTCATCTTGCCATACAGAATGTCATACCCGCTAACAAGCCTTAAATCCTTCATTATTGTTTTAGTAAAATATCCTATAACACTCCTGTAGTCGGCAACTGCTGTTGTATCAAGCAGGGTGATATGGTTTATATCGTTGGTGGTTATATCTTTAAATATTATCTCCCGCTTCTGTTCTTCTGAAAATTGCCGATATTCTAATTTTTGGTGCCCGAAGCATGCCGGATCGAGTTCTGATATATTTTTATATTCCCTGTATATTCTGGGTGAAAGAACAGGGATTTTAATATCAAGCTTATCAATATCCTTTTTTGTATTTTCGAGATCGACCTCAACAATTAATGGCGATTTAGGCCCAGTACCTTCACCCATTGGTTTGCGCTCAAGCTCAACACCTTCGCTTTTTATAGATTCAACAAACTCCATGAAGGCATCTGTCCCAACAACGCTTACAAATTCTTCTATGCCAGTACCGAAATACATGCGACGCAGGCCACGCCCAAGGGTCTGTTCAGGGAGTATATTACTTTTTGATGCGTATGCCCTTAATCCTACAATAGTAGTGACATTCCTTACATCCCAGCCTTCCTTGAGCATAAGAACCGACACAATAACTTTGAATGGGCTATCCCAGCTGTCTATTTTATTCGCCTGTTCTCTGAGCCTGTCCAGTTCATCCTTGCTTTTTCCTGTTACTATCTCAGAGATTTCACCGCTCTGATTCGTATGAATTGTCATTACTGCATCTTTAAATTCAGGAAAGGTAGATTCCAGGTATTCGGCTACCTCATCACAGTTTTTGGTATCATCGGTCATGATAAAAAGGATGGCCTTTTTACCCACCTTTTCATGCTCAGGGTAAACCTTGCGCCATTCTTCAACCCCCAGATTAATGTAATCGGCATATCTTTCTGTAAAGATGGCACTCTGCTTTTCGACAAGTTTTGAACGGCTTGCACTGTCAGGAAGAACCGGATGCTTTACAACATTCTGAGAGATTGCCTCAACCAGGGGATAGTCAGATATAGTCTGAACAAATATTGCTCCATTGTTATGCTTTGGTGTTGCTGTCACATCTACCTGCAATGAAAGGAATTTATCTTTCTGAAGCAGTTTATTGTGGATATCCTGAATAGATTTAAACCAGGCTAGCTTCGGGTTATGTATATGGTGCGCCTCATCGTTTAGGATAACAAGTTCATCAATGTCTCGGACAATTTCACCAAGATCGACCTTTGAATCATTTGTTTTTCCAACTGGCCGTTTGCCCAAGAAATAATCCATGGTGTTTTCATCTGTGAAGCTGGCCTCTAAGGTATCTGAAGAATAAACCCTGTGTATATTTGTCAGAAAAATATTACCGGTCTTTCTTCCTATCCTAACCTCATCCTGGATATGCAGGGTAAGTTGAAAATCATCCTGCCAGTTCTGCCCATCATAGCCATTTTCAGGAAGTACAGGGTCTTGAAAAAATATCCGCAGGCCGTCAAAGTCATTTCGAATACGGTCAAGAACAATAATATTTGGGGCAATAACCAGAAAGTTTCTGGCAAGATCAGAGTCTTCCTCATATGTTTTATGGAAAAAGGACCAGGCAAGTAAAAGACTCATTACCTTTGTCTTGCCGCTTCCTGTTGCCATCTTCACAACCAGTCTGCGCCAGTTTTCATCAAACATTCCGGCAGAAACCGCCTGAGATGAATCATATCGTAAAAGGTCATATTTATCCCTGAACTTTACAACATCATAAAGATAGACGATGGTTTCAACAGCTTCCCTCTGAGCATAATAATATCTGAAGGGGGTTACAGAACCATCTGACTGTGAGATAAGGTGCTCAGTTTTGAACCACCAGTTTAATAATGAGATGCTTGTGTTTGTGGCTCCTTCATAACCCTTTTTTCGCCATTCATGTATTTCCTCACGGAGGAGGTGCACGAGGGGAGGAAGCAGTTTTTCATAGCTTGATTCACGTAGCACCTCGTCAGCCGGAAACCAGCGGATATCAGGGTTTAGGATCTCATAGGGTGAAGATGGAAAATCAGGATGTATTGCCATTACTTTTTACCTCCCACTGTTACTTCCACAATCTTCATCGTGTCATTTCCAAAGATATCAACTACCTTTACTGCTATTTTATAACGTCCAGGGGCACATTCATGAAACACACTTTTCAATTCAAGGGTGCGGTCTTTTTTGGTTCGGAAAGATTGCCATTCGTTTTCAAAGATAAAATCCCCTGTCCAGCGCTCTTCTGCTTTAACTGTTTCCTCATCAGTAACCCGGATGAGCTCTCTTTTGCTTTCAAAGTCAAAATCGACTGACCAGTAATCTATCCAGTCAGTCCATTTTTTTGTGAGGACCTCCTTTGTAACAACCCCATTCTTGTCTTTTATAACCTTTACTATCTTGCCATTATCAACTGTGATCTTGTTCTTTCCTTCTTTTAAGCCTTCGGCCACGCTGTCTATGGTTTCCTGGGTATAGTAGACAGAGAAATCAATGAGTTCAACAGCAACACTTTTCCCCTGTACATGGGGTTTAACCTCTATATAGCTTACATCATGAAACACCACCTGATTCTTTTCAACTGCCCTGCGGTCAAAGACCTCACGGGGTATGTATTTTGGTGCGATATCTATGCCCTTGTTTCTTGCTTCATCAAGGATATTCGGGAAAAGCCCCATCTCAAATTCAAAGGCAAGTATATCCACACGGGTGACATTGTTTTTACGACACTCAAGTATGATCTCTTCCACAAAAAGGCGTGTTACCGGGAGGTTGATAGGCCCCACAGCAACTAAGCGTCCGGCCTTTTTACCCTGAAATGCAGGGAATCCTTCAACAGATTGGGCTTTGTATGCATGAAGAATAAGTTCTGTAAATTTTCGCTCTTTCTCTTCAATCTGCCGCTGCTTTTCCTCTTCCCTCAAATTCTCATTGATCCCGATATAATGCTGGCGTTCATATTTGCCAAGATTCAGCACCTCGAAAGCCCTAAAATCTTTCCCCTCTCCCTTGAGTTGTCTCTGGACTTGAATAATTCTCTTTCTAGTTGTGTGAATGGCGAATTTGCCCAGGTCGGACACTATCCATTTGCGGTTGAGCTTTTCAGCAACGGCTGCTGTAGTTCCAGAACCACAAAAGAAATCTGCGACAATAGCGTTTTCATTGGAACTGGCTTTTATTATGCGTTCGAGTAAAGCCTCAGGTTTTTGAGTTGGGTAATCGTTTCTTTCATTAGCGACTTGATTTACGATATCAATTCTCCAATAATCTGGCGGAGCAAATCCTTTACCCAAATAATCTCTTACTACTAATTCTGGATTGGAAATTTCCCATTTTGGCTCAACATCTTTTGCTGATTTTATTGGACTTCCTGTTATTCCACGGCCACACAATCTATAATAACCATTTTCATCATGCAATTTATATTTTTTGATAGTATTTTCTGAATACTGTTCAAGAACACCCTCTGCATCCCAATTAAAAATATGTTTGTCAGGAATTTTTGAAAATACAATAATGTCATCATGCTTGCGATTCCAGTATCTTTTAGAAAATTGCCGTGTTTGATAACACCAAACAATTTGATTTAAAAAATTCTCCCGACCAAATATTTCTTGCATAACCAACCGTAATACTGAGTTTAATCTCCAATCTACATGCACATAAATACTCCCATCCTCAGCCAATAGATCCCGCATGAGAACCAGCCGTTCATAAATCATGGATATAAATGAATCTGCCCCCTTACCCCAGGTATCCCTATATGCTATTTCTTCCAGTATCCCCGGCTCCTTATGAAGGGTCTCGTCTCCTATCTCGATATCCATGGAAAAATCAGCGCCCACATCAAAGGGAGGGTCAATGTATATGAGCTTTATGCCGCCATTTCTCTCTATCTCATCACGAAGCGGACCATTCTTAAGGGATGAGAGGATCAGCTTGTTATCGCCCCAGATAAGCTTGTTTGTCCATCCGGCCTTCTGGCGGCCACGTGAATCGAATATACTAAGCTGGCGTGCAGTGTCTTCAGGCTTTTCAGCCCGTGGTTCATCAACCTGCTCAATCACCTGAAATGGGAGAACAATATTACAGACCTCATTGGTCTTGCCGTTCCATACAAGTTCCACCTCTCGCTTGTCATCAAACAATAAAAAGCGGTATTTGTCCGGCAAAGGCTTACCAGCTTCTACATATTTAATTATATCCCTTTTCTCGTTATCGGTGAGATTCATCTGTTATTTCCTCCTCTTACAGGTGCCCTGTCATTCTCATGCTGCGGCACATAATGCCAGAAATTTACAGGATTTTTAGGATCATACGTATATAAACACTGTTTCCTATCGAGAGAAACACCAATTTTTTCTGCTTTACATTTATTATTAAACAGATCAAGAAGTTTAAACCTATAACTTTCTCGATTACTAAGCGAGATATTTTCTTCTGCAAATAGTGAGAGATTTGGATTTTGTTTCCGTTTCCATTTTACATATTTTGTATATGAGTCTTTTGAAAAAACTGCCATCCCTGAGAAAAGATCAGCTACCTGTATCAATGGTTGGGCTTTTGAACATCCTTCTTCAAAGGATAAAACTGTGAAGTGAGGATCGGTAAAAAAACATCCAAACAATGTATTATGAAAATCCTGTTGTCGACCTTTTGCAGATAAGCAATCATGAACAGTATTCCAATTAATTCCAGAACGCTGATCTGGTTGGATAACCCATTTTGCAGCTTTTGGCCTTTTTTTCATTGAACAGTTCAACAGGTGATAGAACATTCTTTCATAATTTGCCATATCATCACGGCCTTGTATTTTATGCCTTGCATCATGGGTATCCCAGATAATGGTGTCAATTCTTATTTTATACTTGTACAGATTGTTAAAAAGGAAATTTATGATTTTTTCAGCGCAAAAATTATATTTTGCATCTTTTACCTTTTTCCATTTAAATTCCGCTATCTCAGAATCTTTTAATATCTCTTTTATCTCCTCAGTTGCTTCTTCACATTTTGATTTATGAAGGGAAAAAGCTGAAAGGCTCTGAAAACGTGATGCAGTAATCTGACTTTCATCTGTAAACACGACATATTCCATAATATTTACCTGAAATTAACAATACCATATACCCATTTCACAAAGGACAGGACGTTCTATCCAATAATCTATTTAACTATTTGGAAAAAGAGGCCTAAATATGTTGTTAGTTTGAATAAATAACAAAAGTCCCAGCTTAAAACAAGAAAAGCTTTACAATATGAACGTGAGAATATTAGAGATAATTTTAGGATATTATAGAGTGTTTATTACAAGTTTCCGGTTGCTTATGCTGTAAATTTTCTACAGTCGTTTCATATCAACGCTTACATCATTCCAAATATTCAATAAATCCTTTTTTGTAGGAGGGCAGTTTGCAATAAATGGACTATTAAAGATTAATGGTTAAAATGCCGATATGATGGTATTATTATTTTAATTAGTTTTGCAGCAACTTAATTGTAGTAAAAATATTTTAAAAAAGTTAAAAAATGCTTGCTGCTCAATAAATATTTTGTTAAAAAGTGTAAAAAAGTGGGATACAAGCATAAAAACCTTATAAACATCAATAACTTATTAAAAACTAAAAGGAGGATAACATGAATGATAATACATCTACGCCTATCAATGTATATGACGAGATGGTTAAAAATCTTATAAAAGTTGATTCTCCATTGATATTTGGAAATATTAGTCCTGAGCACGCAAAGTTTATTATTACTTCATTTATAAATTCAGCAAAACAGAGCATTGAAATTTTATCAGGGTCATTGTGTGAACCATTTTATAATGGAATCGATTTTTATAAATACCTAAAAGAATCATCACAAAAAATAAAATCTCCTAATAAAATAAGGATTATTACTCTGAGTGACGTAGACTATAAGGCTATACAAGAAAACTTTGACACTATAAATAAGGAAATAGGCTGCAATGTTATATCGTATCATCCATGTAAATATGTTGGAGATAATCCGATTCAACATTTCATGGTAGTTGATGGAAAACGATACCGCGAAGAAGAGCCTCATCAAGACTTTGAGTCAAATATGCCTAATAATATAAAAGCCTCAGTTTGTTGTAATGGCCCAGAAAAAGCGGGGGAACTTCTTACTAGATTTAATATTGTCTGGAATAGCTTAAATGGGATATCCCCAGTAAATGCGTAGCCTAGACTCCGTATTCATCCTTTACTATACTCAAATGTTTTTTGCTTATGAGGCTATATTTATAACATTTGTTGCGCCTAAATCTACTGCAGGCTTAGTAAAAATATCTGAAAGAATTAAAGAAGCACTTCATGACGCAGAATCGAATTCTGCAAAAACTAATAGTGCTTCAGTCAAAATAAAAGCATTAAAAAGTGCAAACCGTTGCGCTAAATACTTTCCAATTATTAATAATTTATTGAGAAAAATAACAATCATATCACTTATTCTGGGTATCCCACTTTCCCTTCTTGTATATTATTTTTACCATATGAATTTGATTAAAGTTAATAACAATTTTTTGGTATGGGTTACATTTATTTTTTTTACATATATGTTTATGAAATTATTTTATTACACTTTTCAATTTTTAAAAAATAAAAAAGTTATTGAAAAGATTAATTTACTTTTCGAAAATACAGGTAAAAATGAAGCCATAGCAAAAGAGATTTTAGATAACTGTAATCGTCCAGAGGAAACATAAAAAGATATTATAAATAGATTGCTCAATTAACTTTACGATATACTCAATATCCTACAAACTATTTGTGACTTTTTCTTCCATTGCACCAGTGATCTTTAAAGACTTATAAATTCTACAAATATATTATTATTCATAAAGTGTAGCAAAACTGCATGGATATAATTGTCATTGGATACAATCTTTCAACATTTCCCAACTGTTCGAACTATTCGGAATTATCGAATAGTTGCTTCACCACCATTCACCATTCACCCTCCACCATCCACCATTCACCATTCACCATTCACAATTCACCCTTCACCCTTCACAATTCACCCTTTCTTTTAATGCATCCAACCCATAAGCCTTTATCTTTTTATGGAGGTTGCTTCTTTCTACCCCTATGGCATCTGCGGTCTGGGTTATATTCCCTTTGAATTTTTTTAGTTTGGCCTCTATATATGCCTTTTCAAAGAGGGTTCTTGCTTCCCTGAAGCTATCTATATTGAGAAATGATCCCAGTCCATCATTTGTAGCCTGTGACCGGTTATAGGGGGCAGGGATGTCACCAATAGATATGACTTCATCCTTTGACATGATAATCAGATTTTCAACCAGGTTCTTTAACTCCCTCACATTGCCGGGCCACCTGTAATGCATTAACAGCTCAATGGCCTCATCGGTAAAACGCTTTTTACCCTTTTCCCCTTTAAGATGGCTCTGATCCAAAAAGGTGGAAATGAATTCAGGGATATCTTCAGCCCTTTCCCTTAATGGAGGCAAATGGATGGGAACAACGTTGAGCCTGTAATAAAGGTCTTCCCTGAATCTTCCTGCCTCTATCTCAGCCATAAGATTCTTGTTCGTTGCAGATATGATCCTGACATTTACATGGATGGTTCGTGAGCCGCCCACGCGCTCGAACTTCTGTTCCTGGAGTATACGTAATGTCTTTGACTGGGCCTTTAAACTCATGTCGCCCACCTCATCCAGAAACAGTGTCCCTTCATGGGCAATATCAAACTTACCCTTCTTTTTTACACCGGCACCCGTGAAGGCACCCTTTTCATAGCCGAACAGCTCGCTCTCTATGAGCTCTTCAGGGATAGCTGCGCAGTTTACCTCTATCATAGGCTTAAGACTTCTTTTACTCAGCCTGTGAATCGTATGGGCTACAAGTTCCTTGCCTGTGCCGTTTTCACCCATTATGAGGATGCTGGCATTGGTGGGGGCTGCCTTCTCTATGCTCTCTTTAAGCCTTTTAACCTGCTCACTCTTTCCAGTAATATGGTATCTGTACTGATCCCGCTCCCTGAGTATGCCCATCTCCTCTTCAAGCTGGTAAAAATTGAGGGCATTGTTGATAGCTAAAAGGAGTTCCTCCATGGAAAGGGGTTTTTCAATAAAGTCATAGGCACCGAGCCTTGTGGCCTTAACCGCTGTTTCTACATCAGCGTGGCCTGACATCATTATTACCTGGATATAGGGGTACTCCTGCTTGAGCCTCATAAGGGCATCAATGCCGTTCATGACAGGCATCCAGATGTCAAGGATAACAAGGTCCGGCATCATTTCATCTATCTTTTTAAGGGCAGTAACTGCGCTCAGCTCACAGTGCACCTCAAAGCCTTCATCGGTCAAAATTCCCTCAAGGGTCTGAAGTATGCTCTGCTCATCATCTATTATCAAAATCGATCTGGCCATATCCTAATCCTTAAAAGGCAGGTTTTATAGGGTGCTGAGTCCCCCCTTCATCATCTCAAAGGCAAGCTGGGCTGTTCTTTTTGAGGCGCCCGGCCCTCCGAGGCTCTCAGTGACCCTGGCAAGTTTATCCTTGATCTCCCTCTTTCTGTTCTCATCACAGAGTATGGCAAGGGCGCTCTCTGCGATGACATCAGGGCGCACATCCTCCTGCAGAAGCTCCGGAGCCACCTCTTCTTCTGCCACCAGGTTGACAAGTCCCACATATGGGACCTTGACCACCCGTTTGGCAATACTGTATGAGATTGGGGACATGCGGTAGGTAACAATCATAGGCACACCCATGATAGCTGTTTCAAGGGTAGCGGTCCCTGATGCAACAAGCGCGAGATCACTAACTTTAAGCGCCCGGTAAACCCCCTTTCCGGTTGTGACAATATCAAGGCGTGAACCCTGAATCATCCTCTTAATATGATCCTGTGATATGGTGGGGGCAACAGGTATAATACATTTAAGGTTTGGCACACGTGAGGATATTATCCCTGCGGCCTCAAGCAAAACAGGCAGAAGTTTTGATACCTCTTCATCCCTGCTTCCCGGCATAAGGGCAATAACAGTATCCTCTTTTTTAAAACCGAATTCCCTCTCCATGGCCACCCTGTTCATGAATAAAGGCACCTGATCCATTAAAGGGTGCCCCACATACTCCACAGGCAAATCAGCGCCTGTTTTGGCATAAAATTCCTTTTCAAAGGGGAGGATCACTGCCATTTTACCTACCCTTTTAGCGAGCTTATGCACCCTGCCGCTTCTCCAGGCCCAGAGCTGCGGGCTTATATAGTAGAGCACAGGCACTCCGAATTTTTTAGCAGCACCTGCAAGGCTAATATTAAAACCGGGGTAATCAATAAGAATTAAAAGATCAGGTTGTTCCTTTTTCAGGATAGAGCGCAAACTGAAATAGGAGCTTAGAATAGCCCCTGATCTTGAAAAGACCTCTGTTAAACCTACAGCTGCCATCTGGGATGCGTGGGTGACAATATCCACACCGGCAAGCACCATCTTATCGCCGCCAATACCCCTGAACATGATATCACGGTCAATATCCTTCATGGCCTTGACAAGATTTGCCCCATGCAGGTCGCCAGAGGCCTCACCTGCCACTATAAGCACATATCTGGAACCAAAGATGTTCATTTCACTCTTTTGTCAGCGGAAACAGGTTTACTTTGCAGGCATAAATGTCCTGCACCCTTTATGTATCTGTTCAATAATCTGTAGTGCTATATTAAGCGCCTTTCTTTCATCCCTGTTGGCAGTATCAGACCTTTTGCCCTTTCGTACAGATACCAGGAAATGGTTGATCTGATCTGCCAGAGGGTCACTGTTCTCGAACATCACATTTTCTGTCTTGAGGTTTGCCAGGTTTACCCTGTCATGAGCCCCCTCGTTCAGGCGTGTAATACTGAATTCCTTCTTATAGCAGTTTGCATGGATATATGCATCAGGCTGGAATACGCGTATCTTTCTAAGGGTCTTTTCAGCAATCCTGCTTGCCGTGAGGTTAGCGACAGTGCCGTTTTCAAATATAAGCCTTACATTTGCAATATCGGTCTTATCTGTAATCACGCACATGCCGATGGCATGTATCTCCTTTACCTCGCTGGGGACCAGATTAAGTACAATATCCAGGTCATGTATCATAAGGTCAAGCACCACATCCACATCTGTTCCCCTTTCGGTAAACTTGTTCATTCTGTGGGTCTCTATAAAGAGGGGATTGTTTAAATAATCAGAGATCCTTACAATCGCAGGGTTGAATCGTTCAACCAGCCCCACATGCATGATAAGGTTTTTTTCATGGGCAAGATTAAGAAGGATATCTGCGCTTTCAAGATCATATGTAATGGGTTTTTCAATTAGGAGATGCACCCCCGAATTCAATATATCCTTTGCCACATCAAAATGTTTTTCAGTGGTAACCGCAAGGCTTGCTGCATCGACAAGTTTTAAGAGATCCATATGATTTTCAAATACCTTTACCCTGTATTTATCACCGATCTCCCTTGCCCTTTTGATATTTACATCCGATACACCGACAAGCTCAACACCTGCGTTACCGGAATATTTTGTCACATGTTTTTCACCCATCTGGCCCACGCCGATTACGCAGACCCTGATTTTTTTATTTTCTTTAATCATTTTATTAACCCGGTTTTAATATGTTATTCATCCTGCAGTTTGCAGGAGATAATAGATATTTTATTTCTGTCAGCAAGGTCAACCATTTTTTCACGGTCAAAAACAAGGGTTTTCCCCGCCTCTATGGCAAGCACGCTCGCCTTTACCTCAATCATGGACCTTATTGTTTCAAGGCCGACTGAGGGGATATCAAACCTGAGGTCTTGCTCAGGTTTACTTACCTTTACAATAACCGCCTTTTCTTTTGCCAATTTACCGCCCCTTATTATAGTGGCGTTTGTCCCATCTATTGCCTCAAGGGCGAGTACCGTCCTGTCCCTGATTATGACACACTGACCTATATCAAGCCTGCCCAGTTCCTTGGCGATCCGCCACCCGATTTGTATATCCCTCTCCTCATCACGGGAGGGTTTCCGCTTTGTGAAACAGAGTTCAGGGGCTAAGAGTTCAGGCAGATATATGGTTGAACTGACTATCTCAATGCCTTCGTCAAGAAGCTCATTTGCAAGCGCCCTTAATATATTATCATCATGAAATATGGCAAACTTGGATAAAAAGGTAAGCCCTTTAAGGTCTGGCTTGATATTGGTGAACATCTTACCCTTGCTGATGGTGCCTGCCATCAGGGCCTTATCTACATCTCTTTTTTTAAATGCCTTGATTAACTTTCCCAGTTGTCCGAGGCCTATCCATTCCGTGTGATGCGCCATTTCACCGATTGCAGGGTCTGCCTCTCCCTCAAAGGCTACTGCCGTGACAATAAGCCCCCTTTTTCTGGCAGCCTCTGCGGCCAGAAGGGGGAACTGCCCTCCACCCGCAATAATACCGATAGTGCCGGTCTTATCTGCCATCAGTTACTCTTCTTCATCCTTTTCTGCTGCCCCGCGTGTAATACCCCTCTTTGAACCTGATGAGATGAAATCCAGAAGGGTATCCAGTTCAGGGAAAGGGGCCATCTCATCTTTTACCCTTTTTATACCTTGATTCAATGTAGTGGATTCACGCCATATGATCCTGTATGCCTTTCTTAAGCCTGTGATGGCCTCCCGCGTAAAACCCCTGCGTCTTAACCCGACCAGATTAAGGCCATAAAGAGATGCCCTTAAACCGGATGCCATCATATATGGGGGGATATCCCTTGGTAGCCCGCCAAGGGCGCTTATCATGGTATATGCGCCGATCCTAACAAACTGGTGAGAGGCAATAAAGGCGCTCAGGGTGGCATAATCCCCTACTGTTGTATGCCCGCCAAGGGTAGCGCTATTTGCCATTATGATATTACTGCCAAGAACACAGTCATGGGCTATATGGGTATAGGACATGAGGTAGTTATTATTTCCTATTACAGTAACCCAGTCCTGCTTGGTTGTAGCCCTATGGATAGTGGCATATTCCCTTATTATATTGTTGTCCCCTATCACTACACGGGTGTCTTCGCCTTTGTAACCTATGTCTTGTGGAGGGGTACCTATTGTAACAAGGTGAGAGATGTTATTATTTTCACCGATATCTGTATTACCCTCAATCACAGTATGGGCGCCGACCTTTGTATTTCTTCCGATCTTTACCTGTTTACCGACAATGGTATATGGGCCTATCTCGCAACCTTCACCTATAATGGCCCCTGAATCTATTACTGCTGTTGAATGTATCTTAGTCATTTATTTCATCTTTAATAAATTAGAACAACTGTGCGGTCATTTCCGCTTCTGCTGCAAGCTCTTCATCCACAAATGCCTTTCCTGCCAGCTTCCATATCTTTGAGCCTGTCCTCAGGGTCTCGATAACAAACTTCAGCTGATCGCCCGGCACCACCTGCCTCCTGAACTTTACATTATCCATGCTTAAAAATATCATGAGCCTCGGCTCATTCTGGCCGCTTTCACCCTCCATCATGGAAAGGCGGGATAATATGCCGCCTGTCTGGGCCATTGCTTCTATAATAAGTACACCGGGCATAATGGGGTTTCCCGGGAAATGGCCCTGAAAGAACGCCTCATTTGCCGTTACATTCTTGTACCCTACTATCCTCTTCAAAGGCTCATACTCCGTTACCCTGTCCACAAGCAGAAAAGGGTACCTGTGTGGAAGCAGCTTAACAATATCCTGGTATTTTATTGGCAATTCCATATTTTATCTCTCTATACCTGTTTAATAACCTGTTACTTTTCTTCGAGTTCCTTAAGTCTTTTTTCAAGATCCCTTACCTTTTTATTAAGCTCAGGGAGTCTTCTGATAAGGGCCCGGGTCTCCATCCAGAGCCTTGGCGGCATCTCAGGGTTGCCAAGAACCGCTTCGCCCTCTGCTATGGGTTTATGCACACCTGCGGCAGAACCTACAATGGCCCTGTCGCCTATTGAAATATGATCTTTTATCCCGACCTGACCGCCTATAATAACATTTTTACCAACCTTTACACTCCCGGAGATGCCTGAAAGGGCTACAACAATGCTGTGCTCACCAATAACCACATTATGGGCCACCTGCACAAGGTTATCTATCTTTACACCTCTTTTTATATGGGTTGTGCCGCTTGCCGCGCGGTCTATGGTGCTGTTTGCTCCTATCTCAACATCATCATCTATCATGACATTGCCAAGCTGAGGCACCTTGACATTCCCTTCATCACTCTGGACATATCCGAAGCCATCGCTCCCGATCACACACCCTGCATGGATGATCACATTTGCGCCTATAATGCAATTCTCATACAGGGCAACATTGGAGTGGAGCACGCTGTTACTGCCCACCTTTGCATTATTGCCGATAAAGACCCCTGGAAAAAGTATTGCATTATCACCAATAACAGCATTTTTACCGACATACACAAAAGGGTAGATTGACACACCACTGCCGACCACTGCCGTTTCATCTATGCATACATCACTGCTGATGCCTTCGTAACGAGGTGCCTTAGGCGCAAACATGGCCGCAAGCCTTGCATAGGCAAGCTTCGGGTTTGCTGCTAGTATCTGATCACCTGTGTAGCCCTCCAGTTTTTCTGTAACAATCAGTGCAGATGCCTTTGTTGAAATGGCCTGATCCCTGTATCTTGCATCATAAAAAAAGGCTATATCCCCCTCTTTTGCATTTTCAAGGGAATTCATACCGGAGATAATGCGCCCCCTATTTCCGGCTACTGTGCCCTTTATGAGCCTGGCTATCTTTTCGAGTGTAAGTTCCAAATCATGCCCCATTAAGCGCCTGCCCTTGAAAACAGACTGCGTATTACCCTGATTATGGTTTTACCCTGTTAAGCTCAGCCAAAACCTGATCTGTAATATCAAGTTCCTTGGCAAAATAGAGGATACCGCCATTCGACCTTTCGGCTATCAGGTCAAGCTTTTGCTGCTTGGCAATTGCTTCAACCACCCCTGACAGGATATTAAGTATGCTGATGCGGGCATCTGTCTCTGCCTTTTTCATCTCTTCAGTCATGTCCTGAACAAGATAATTGAGGTCACGTCTCTTTTTCTCAAACTCCTTTTCCCTTTCTGTCTTTGCATCCATGCTCAGCATCAGGCTCTGTTTTTCCATATCCTTCTGCATGTCAATCAATGCCTGCTGCTTTTTATCAAGGTCTTTCTGCATCTCAGCCTGTTTATTCTTGAGTGATTCAGCTATCCTTTTGCCCTCATTTGATTCCTGTATGCACCTCTGGAGGTCAAGCACCCCTATTTTAAGAGGTTCCGCAGCTGACACACCAAGTTGAATAAAAAGAAAAGCGACTGCTACTGTTAATATTTTGGTTAAATGTTTCATTATCATATCCCCCTTCATTTATATGTTTAACGTTGTTTTTAACTATTATTCAAACCTGACGCTAAAAAGAACCGCCAATCTTGAATTCAAACTTGCCGGAATCAGGATCATTCTCCCGCTCTTTAAGTTTGATGCCATACTCAAGCCTCATTGGCCCCATTGGCGAATACCACCTGATGCCAAACCCTACAGATGCCCCTGCGCCTTTTTTCCAGCTCTCACTCTTTACTATATCATTGCCAAAGGCATTGCCCGCATCAAAGAATACAAGCCCGGTAATCCCTTTACCCTTTGCAAAGGGTACTCGGTACTCTATCTTATAGAGCCACATCTTGTCGCCGCCTATTTCAATATATGTACCGGGGTAAAGTGGTGATATGGTTCCCCATTCATACCCCCTGACAGTGTCAATACCCCCGATCCTGAATTTTTCATAAATTGGAAGGTAAGCACCCGACCGGCCCTCCACATAACCAAGCTGCGCGCTTGCAACCAGCACTGTGCCCTTGAACAGGGGGAGATACCAGGTTGAATTGAGGGTATATTTATTAAAGGCCACATCCCCGCCAAGAGGACCTCCGGCATACTCAAAGGTAAAGGAATTCAGAGACCCTTTTGTGGTATCCCACCATTTATCCTTGGTATTACGTTCAATGCCAAAAACCATGCTGCTTGTGAGGTATTTATTATCGGCAATATCCTGGATGGGATCAACTATACTTGTGTAGACATCAGTTATTTGTGTCCTGTCATAGGTGTAGAATACGCTCCCCCTGGTATAGTCATCCAGCCCCAGCAGGAAGGAGAGGCCTGCATTTCCGCCCATCTGCTCCCTTGTGTAGTCATCATAGTCTCTATCCCAGTTGTAGGCCGATATGGTACCCCTCACAGGCCTGTCAAACATCCAGGGCTCTGTGAATGTTGCATTGAACCTGGTTGTCCGGCTGCCGGCCATAGCCTCAATACTGAAATTCTGCCCCCTGCCGAACAGGTTGTTGTTGTCAAACTGGAGCTGAAACATAAATTTTTCATAACCGCCATACCCCGCAGAAAAGGATATTGACCTCTGGAGCTTTTCTACACCCTCTATATCTATTACCATCAGGTCATCACTGGTCCCCCTCCTGGTTTTTACCTCATGTTTTTCAAAGATCTCAAGCCGGTCAAGATTCTCCCTGCTTTTTGCCAGTTGTTGGCTGTCAAAATATTCCCCCTCTTTAATTTTAAGTTCCCTTCTTAAGACCATGTCCTTTGTAATCTCATTACCGGAAATGTTGATCCTCTCTATGCGAACCTTCTTCTTTTTATCAATTGTCAAGGGTATATCCATAAAGTTCGTACCCTCAATTACCCTTTGTGAAGGATTCACTTCCGCATATGCATAACCAAGGCTGCCATAAAGCTCCTTGATTTTCTGGGTCTCAGTATGAACGGCCTGCCTGCTGAAGGGGTCTCCCTTTTTTATATCTATGAGCCTCCTCAGTTCATCCGCGGGCCGCAGGAGGTCACCCTCAAAAACAATATCATTTACAAAGTACTGCTCTCCTTCAACAATATTTATTACCAGACTGAGTTTCTCTTTATCATATACAACCTCAGGTTCGCCAACACGCGCCTTTACATATCCGTGGCTGTCATAAAAGGCTGCCAGTTTATTTACATCATACTCCAGCTTCTTTTTATCAAGCACCCCGGAATCAGTGAACCATGAGAGCCACCCCTTTTCCTTGGTAAGCATCTCCTTTTTTAATTTCTTGTTCTTAAACACCTTGTTGCCCCTGAACTCTATCTTTGAGATAAGCACCTTTTCCCCTTCATTGATCACATAGGTCAGCGTTACCTCATTATCCGGGAGCTCCTTGATCTTTTCCTGTATATCAACATTATAATACCCGGCATTCTTGTAGAATTCTGTCAGCCTGTTAATGCTCTGCCTGACATCATTGAGGTTAAGGACCGAATATGCCTTTAGGCCGAGCTCCTCTTTCAGTTTATCATCCTTTTTCTTTTCATTTCCCTGAAAGCTGATCTTGATGATGGTGGGCTTTTCTACCAGATTAAAGGTAATCACCTTACCATCAGGGCTGTCTGATGTTATCAGATTTACATCATCAAAAAAGCCCATTTTATAGATAGTTCTAAGGTCTCTGTCGAGTTTCACCTGATCAAACGGCTCGCCCTTCTGACTCTCCATGATCATAAGTATGGCATCATCGCCTACCCTTTTATTCCCTTCAATTATAATATCTGAGACCACGCTCTTTTTATCCATCTGGGAGTTCAGGCTCTCAGCAATCTTTTTTAAAGAGGCAGGAATGTTGTTCTTATTATTTTCCACCATCATCACTGTAAATGGGGATTTGCCGGTATCAGGGTCAAGCACCCTGGCACTAAGCTGGATATCATCTTCTCTATGATTATACTCGCCAATGATAACCCACTTTGCAGCATTAGCCCTGGCTAGAGGGATTATCTGCTTTTCAGGCTCTGAGTAGGAGATATTTTCACCAAGGGCATTATTAACAAGTTCCGGATTAGATACCTCATAACCAAGCGCGGACATCTCGGTTGAAAACCATTTCTGAAGAGTAATATTTAGATTTTCCTCAGACTCGGTGGATTTAACCATAAAGGGTATCACAACGACCTTGTCCATGGCTGAGGCAAATGCCGGGATTAAAAACAGGCCGAAAAAGAGCAGCAACATAAAAATGGGGATATGAGTTATCCTTTTAACAGGTTTAGTTCGGGCCGATCTGTTCAGGAAAAATCCCTGCTCTGTTCTATTGTAATTTACCATCGACAATCTCCATTACCTTTGTCATGTTATCTGCCAGTTGCTGATTATGGGTAACAATAACCATGCTCAGATTCTCTTCCTCTCTGATGCGAAGAAGATGATCAACTACCTCTTTGCCTGTATTTCTGTCAAGATTTCCTGTGGGTTCGTCAGCAAGAAGAATCTTTGGCCTCATCATAAGGGCCCTTGCTATGGCCACCCTCTGCTGCTCGCCGCCTGAAAGCTCACCGATCCTGTGATTCAGGCGGTTTTCAAGCCCGACCTTATTAAGCATGTTTCTCGCCATATCCATTGCTTCCTTTTTCCCCATTCTGGATATCAGGGCTGGCATCAATGTGTTTTCTATTGCATTAAATTCAGGAAGAAGGTGATGAAACTGGAAAACAAACCCTATCTCCCTGTTCCTCATGCGGCAGAGGGCTGTTTCATCTAGGCCAACAATGTCTCTGCCCTGGATTTTCATATGACCTGAAGAGGGCCGTTCAAGACCGCCCATGATATTCAGGAGTGTGGATTTGCCCGCCCCTGATGCCCCGATTATGGCCAGGGTATCTCCCTGATTTATGGTGATACTGATCCCCTTGAGCACCTCAATGGTATTGCCATTATGCCTGTATGACTTGTAGATATCTGTTAATTCAAGCATATATCATATCCAGGAATCATCTATTCATACCTCAGGGTCTCAACCGGGTTCAGCCGCGATGCATGCCATGAGGGGTATATAGTTGTTAAAAATGATAAGAGGAAACCTGCTATTGTCACAACCATCACATCAGCGTAATCAATCAGTACAGGGAGGGTGGAGACAGGGTAGACATCCGAGGGTATCTCAATAAATATGTAATTTGAGATCAGGTAACATATACCCAGGCCGGAAATCACCCCTGCAAGGGTGCCGGTTATGCCTACAATAAGCCCCTGTATCATGAATATACTCATGATGCTCTTTTTTGTGGTACCCATTGTCCGCAAGATTGCAATATCCTTTGCCTTTTCTAGCACCGTCATAACAAGGACGCTGATGATATTAAGCGCCCCAACCATAACTATCATGATCTGTATGATGAACATGGCTGTTTTTTCCAGCTTGAGCGCCCCAAGCAGGCTGCGGTTATACTCCTTCCAGTCAATTACCGAATAACCGCTCCCGAGTATTTCCCTGATTTTTCTGGCTGTAATATCAGATTGCTCAGTATTATCCACCTTAACCTCCAGGTGCGTTGCCTTGCCTTCCATAGCAAAGAGCCTCTGGGCTTCCTCAAAAGATATAAATATCAGGCGCTGGTCATACTCTATCAACCCTGAAGAAAAGATACCAGAGACCCTGAAGTTTTGTTTTTTTGGGGTCCTGCCAAGTGGGGTAAGCCTTCCGCTCGGAGAATTGAGTTTTATTATATCCCCCTCACCGATCCTGAGACTTTTTGCAAGTTCAATCCCGATAATCACATTAGGGATATCATCGCCGGTATTTTTAAGGGATGAGATATCCCCGCTCTGCATCATATTCTTAATACCGGTTATTGCTGTTATGCCTTCAGGATCAACCCCCCGAACGTATGCTCCTGTGGTGTAGGAGGATTGGAGGAGCAACTCTTTCATAATGGATGGAGATATATCTGTCACCCCTTGAACAGATTTAAGTCTCTCTTTTGTACTCTCATATTCGGTTATACTCCCTTCATCGCTGCTTACCCATATGTGGGGCATTATCCCTAAAGACCTTGACATGAGCTCTGACCTGAACCCGTTCATTACAGAAAGTACAACAATAAGGGACATCACACCAACCATTACACCTAAAATGGAGATGACCGATATTATGGAGATAAAGGCCTGTTTTCGTTTTGCCTTCAGGTATCTCAGGCTTAAAAAGAGTTCAAGTACCATTAAAAAATGAAACCCCCGTGAAAATATGCGGGGGTATTCCTTTCATATCATGATTGTTTATGTCTCATATGAGGGAATAGTATTACATCCCTGATTGATGGCGAATCAGTCAGAAGCATTACCACCCTGTCTATTCCGATACCCTCTCCTGCTGTTGGTGGCAGGCCATATTCAAGGGCAGCAACAAAGTCTTCATCCATGTACTGTGCCTCATCGTCTCCGGCCTCCCTTAACGCCACCTGTTTTTCAAACCTGCCGCGCTGATCATCCGGGTCATTCAACTCTGTAAATGCGTTAGCGATCTCCTTGCCTGTAATATAGAGCTCAAACCTGTCAACAATATCAGGGTTTTGATCATTCTTCCTTGATAAGGGCGATATCTCTGTTGGGTACCCGGTAACAAATGTGGGGTTAATTAACTTGTGCTCAACAAGCTCGTCAAATATCTTTTCAAGCACCCTTACATGGCTGTCGGTCTTAAGGATGGGTATCTTTTTTGACTCGGCAAATTTGACTGCCGCTTCAAAATCCTTTATTACCTCATCGCCTGTGCCGCCTATATCCCTGATGGCGTCATAGAGTGAAATCCTTTTCCATGGGGGTGTAAAATCTATCTTTTGCCCCTGGTACTCTATCACAAGGCTCCCCTTTATCTCTGTGAGAAGTCGGCTGAAAAGCTCTTCAGTAAGAAGCATAAGCTCTTCATAGGTTGCATAGGCCATGTAGAATTCTATCATGGTAAACTCGGGGTTGTGTTTTACTGATATACCCTCATTCCTGAAATTCCTGTTTATCTCATAGACCCTGTCAAGGCCGCCCACAACAAGCCTCTTTAAAAAGAGCTCCGGCGCTATCCTCAGATAAAGGTCCATACCCAGGGCATTGTGATAGGTCTTAAATGGCCTTGCTGTTGCGCCGCCGGGGATGGTCTGCATCATGGGTGTTTCCACCTCAAGAAAGCCCTGTGAGTTGAAGTAGTTCCTGAAAAAACTTATTATTTTGCTTCTTGTTATAAAGACATCCCTCACATCATCATTAACAATAAGGTCTACATAACGCTGCCTGTATCGTGTTTCTACATCTGTAAGTCCGTGCCACTTTTCAGGGAGGGGCCTCAACGATTTGGTAAGGAGCTTTATCTCTGTAGCAAGTATTGTCAGCTCATCGGTCTTTGTCTTGAAAAATGAGCCTGTTATGCCTATATAGTCACCTATATCCATAAGCTTGAAAAGCTCATAACCCGCATCGCCGACTTTGTCCTTTCTGATATATGCCTGTATCTTTCCGGCGTTGTCTTTTATGTGGATAAATGCGGCCTTGCCGAATACCCTCATGGCCATTATCCTGCCGGCAAAGGTGTATGGGGTGGTATCTTTTTCGAGCTCTTCACCCGAAATCCCCCCGAACCTTTCTATGGCCTTTTTTGAATCAAAGTTGAATTTGAAACCTGCCGGAAAGGGGTTAATACCTAATTCTTTTAATCGATCAATTTTTTTTCTGCGATCTTCAGTTACTGTGCTTGTTTTTTCCATAATCAATAAACCGCTATAAGTATTTAAAATAATAGTAAATGATTAATTTTTTTAGTTAAATTAATAATTTGAAACGTACTTTTTTAATCCATATACCTTTCTTAGTCAAGGTAAAAGATGGTAGAAAAAGGCCCCATAAGAGCGTTTAGACATGATATCCGGGGTTTTGTTCCTGCTTATTTTTACAGAGGAGAAAAAGAGTAAAAATAGAGCAGGGCACAAACTATCGCCAGATGAAGATAATTTAACGATGGGCTTAATATGGTCTTATTTGACCTGTCTATTTATCCTGAGACATTAGAGTTAAAAACTGTTTCTCTTAATAAATATTCCGGAACAACCACTCATCCGGAAAATATATCTATTATTTAAATGCCTTACGACGATAGCAGACAGCTTTTTAATTAACAGGCCCCTGGGGCTGAGCAGATATACGTTCAACCGTAATCTTTTGTGTGTTAGGCATAGTTGACGGGCCGGCTCCGCCCATACCGCCGCTCATGCCCATACCACCGCCCCGTCTGCCTCCAAAACCTGGATTACGGTTTTTAAATTCCATTTTTATTATTTCGCCCTTGATTTTTCCTTGATAATCAGATGTCATTTTCATCTGGCCGAATGTCGAGTTAACAGAAAAAAATATTTTATTCCCTTGAATTTTACCATCCTCAATAGGTGTCCATTGCCCAGGGGCTCCACTTATGCTTCCTTTGAGAAGATCACCTTCCCTTTTAAAGTTAAAAGTCATCTGTATTTTCTGGGCAGGCTGCATAGCCCCTCCTCCAACCTGCATACCATACATCCCCATCATGGCAGGTTGCTTGCGTTCAAACTCTCCTCTCCATGTACCGTCAATATTAATTGGTGTCTTATTTGAAGACATACCTGCACAACCGGCAACCAGTAAAAACAAAAAAATAATTGCGATTTTTTTCATGACAGATTTACCCCTTTTGTTTTATTAATAAAATAGTGCGTTAATCATCAGGGGGGAAATTCATATCAATAAGGGTCTCATGGATGGTCTTGAGTGCATCAGGTGTCTCATATTCGACGGTTATCACCTTTTTTTCCGGGTCACCATCCACCCTGGACACCCCGCTAACCTCTTCAAGCTCACTTTTTATGCTCTTTACACAGTGACCGCATGATATATTTGGGATATGAAAGGTTTTTACTGTCATACATGCTCCTTGGAATGCATTATGTTCAAAGGCGTTTTACCCTGATTCCAGACCTTGACAGGCTACATCCGCCTGAATGTCTCTTATTCAGGCGGATGATAAAAATCTACATTACAGATGCGCCTGATACATGCAGTACCTGCCCGCTTATATCTATGGATACATCAGAGGCAAAAAAGAGTGTTGCATTTGCTATATCCTGGGCAGATGTGGCCCTTCCAAGGGGTAGCTCTTTTTTAAGAAAATCTATTACCGCCTGTTTGTCAGGGGCCTTGATAAAATTTGTTGGCGCAGGGCCGGGTGCAACGCAGTTTACCCTTATCCTGTTTTTTGCCTCGGCGGTTGCAAGCTGTTTGGTAAACACATCAAGGGCGCCCTTTGCCTGTGCATAAACGCCCACACCATGAATGTACATATGTGAGCTGCCTGAACCGATATTGACAATGGCCCCCTTTCCCTTTTTTCTCATGCACGGGAGTACCGCTGCTGATACAAACATGGGGGAAAAGAGGTTGAGTGATACCTCCTTTGTCCATACGGCCGGGTCCTGCTCTTCAAATGGTCCTGTGGACATGATAGCTCCTGCCACATTACAGAGTATGTCTATGTCACCCAGCTCCTTTATCATCTCCTTAACCATAGCATCAACTTCAGCCTTGTTTGTAACATCGGCCTTAAGGGCTATGCTCTTTACGCCAAGCGCCTTTACCGCCTCGCAGGTGAGCTTTGCATCATCAAGATTGATATCTGTTACACCCACTGCCGCACAGCCTTCCCTTGCAAGTGAGAGGGCGATCTCTTTCCCAAAGCCTATCTGGCTGCCTGCCCCAGTCACCAGCGCCACCTGTCCTTTAAACCCAAGATCCATTTGCTCCTCCTTACCTTCTGTTGTAAAAACGTTATATGTGTGATTAATCCAATATATTGATTTTTTAAGCGAAACAGTGAGCTACCACAAGTCTTTTTATTTATCAAGCCTCCATTTTTTGATACGTGAAAATACCTCTCAGTCACCCGAGTATTTAATATATAGATAGTTTATCGCCTCTTTTATAAGCACATCAGCCGGGATACCGGTTTTTTTGGAGAGCTCTCTAAAGGGTTTAAGAGTACTGTCACATACATTTTCTCCCTGGGGCGCGGATTCCGGTGCATCAGGGGTTCTATTTTTACGGGAAAAAGACCTGTCACAATCTGATTTGCCATCTCCATAGCCGGTCTGTTTGATCTCCTTTAACACACTACCCTTGAATGAAAGGATATAACTGAAATTGCGGGAACCACAGTTATAATACCACTCCTCCACCTTTACTGTTTTGGTTTGGTATGAGCCACCCTTATACCTTTCTTCAGAAAAAAGGGGCATCTCCTCTTTTTCAGAATAATAGCCCTCTTCATCTGTGCCAATAACCTCTTTTGATGTTGGCTCACCACATATGGTCATCACCTCATGTTTTTTATCTCCCAGCTTTACAACCCTGTTTCCGCACCTGAATGACCTGACGCTTGGCCCTGCATATACAGACATGGACATGAAAAAAAGCAGACAAACACAGATGAACAATCTGGTAACAGGTATTTTAAGCATAATATCCTCTTCTTCAATTACAATTTCACCACTGCCAGTCAGTGCCTATCCCTGCCTCATTTATAACCTCTGTAACACCCTTAACCCCCCTTGTCACCTCATCAATCGCCATGAGAGTCTTTTTCGAACTGGTGTTTCCTGATATGGTAACCTTTCCATTATCACTAACCACCTGGAGGTTTGAGCTGTTTGTTCTTTTATCCTTTGTAAGGGCAGCCCATACCAGACTGCTAAGCACCTGGTTATCAAGTGCACGTATAGAATTTTCATCTGGCTTAAATTCATCCATACAGGCCATCTGTGCAATAATATCCACAGCGCTCTCCACGCTGATACGGTCAAGATTGATGACAATATCGTATAGAGCAGGGTCATTCCAGTCCACACCGTATAAAAACCTTGTCCAATTGAGTCCCTGTTTATCAAGTTTTTTTATAAAGTTAATTGCCTCTTTGCGTGTCAGCTTTTTATCTTCTATTGCCACCTTGATGCGGTATTCCATGTCTGCAATTACCCTTACACAGATCACATGGGAAATATTACCAAGGAGCAGGTGACCTGCATAACCGTGATAGACAAGATCATTTGCTTTTGCCCGTTTGAGCAGGGCATATCTGACATAATTAAGATGTGCAATCTTTTTTGCCGGGGTCTCTATCCATGCCTTTGGAGGCTCCTCCATTGCAGCGGTGAGCTTACTCTCCGGCACACCAAACTCTTCGGCGGCATCAAGTATTATCTCCTTGCTGATGCACGGATATTTTAGTTTACTGCCCAACGCCTCTGCTACTGCCCTGCCACCACTGTAAGTGCCTCTTGAAATCGTGATAATAGCCATAAAACCTCCTTATATTATAGGTTTGGATTATAAGAAAACTTACAAATTCAACCCTGCATACAAACAAAGCCATGACTAATTGACAAAGCCATCATGACCCTTACCTGTCAGATGGCGGCCCTATTACCCTGCTTAAAATGGCAATAGCTGCTGAAACAATAAGCATTGATATCATGATTATATATGAATGATCCGGTTTTCCAGCAATATCTTTAATGAGTCCATTTATCCAGGGCATAACAAGGCCTGCTGCACCAAAGGCCATAAAAAGCCACCCATAATTGAGCCCAAAATTTTTTATACCGAAATAATCCTTGCAGGCCGCCGGAAAAAGGGTGAGGTTTGCCCCGTAATTCATGCCTATAATAAATACTATAATCAGGATTAATGTGGTACCACCAGCCGCCCCGTTACCTGTAATCCGGTAAAGAAGCCATATTATAAACCCTTGGCATATGAATTCAAAAAACAGGGTGATCTGCCTGCCAATTTTGTCCGAAACAATGCCTGCCACTATACGGCCAAATGTATTCCCGAGCGCAAGGATAACCACTGTTATAAAGGCCCATTCGCCAAGACCCTTTTTGCCAAGGTCTGAGGCGACACTCATAAATACAAGCCCGGCAGAAGCCCCTGAAAAATACATGAAAAAGAGAAGCCAGAACTGGGCTGTAAACATCATCCGCTTCCAGTCGAACTCATTTGAAATACTTTTTACAGTGATTACTCCCCTTGGTTGCAGGTGAAATTCCGCTGGCGGGTTTGAGATAAACCAGGTGAGGGAACCCATAACAATCAATATAAAGATTCCTAAAGATATCATGGTTTCAGGTACACCCTTTTCAATAATGCCCGTGCTTGAGACCTTTTCAAATATGTTTAAAAACCATGAGGCAAGTGGGGCAAGTATTACAGGAGCCAGGCCGAAACCTGCAACAACGATCCCTGCTACAAGGCCTGTCCGCTCAGCAGGAAACCATTTTATTGCAGCGGGTGTGAGTGCTGAGTAACCGAAACCCACACCGGCACCAGTAACTATACCGAAACCAGCTATATATGCCGCGATAGATGACCCGCCCAACCCGCAGATAATACAACCCAGGGCAGCAAGAATACCCCCGAGCATAACAACAGGGCGGGGGCCGAATTTATCCTGAAGCTTTCCGGCTGGGATCATAATAATGGAGAAAGAAATGGTCATGATGGAAAATGGCAGGGCCTTGTCAGCATTGCTCCAGCCCCATGAATCAGGGATACCCCCTTTTATTACACTCCAGGCATAGAGTATACCCAGCACCAGTCCCATGCCTGTAGAGGCGATCACCACAAGCCATCCCCTGTAAAGTGTTATATTTATATGGGTTGAACTGCTAGGGTTCATTAATTTTTCCTTTTAAATGGCCGTGCAGAATTTGGCTACATTGTATATCAGCAGCAGCGCCTTTGCAAACGATGAGTTCATAATTTAAAAATAAAATCAGCTTTAAAAAATCTTTCTTTTTAATGCATTTATGTCTATAACGCTGTTAAAAACAAGCTATTCTACGCGGAGGATATAATGATAAGGATAAACGAGAACTACAAAAAGCTTCAGTCATCTTACCTGTTTTCTGATATTGCAAAGAGGGTTGCTGCTTACCAGAAGGAGAATCCCGAAAAGAAGATAATAAAGCTGGGGATAGGCGATGTTACAAGGCCATTACCTCAGGCATGTATTGATGCCATGCACAGAGCAGCGGATGAAATGTCCGATATTAAAACCTTCAGGGGATACGGCCCTGAACAGGGTTATGATTTTTTAAGGGAGGCCATTGCAAAAAACGATTACCAGCTTAATGGTGTTGATGTTGCCCCTGATGAGGTATTTGTGAGCGATGGCGCAAAGTGTGACTGCGGTAATATCCAGGAGATATTTGCATCAGATATTACCGTTGCCATACCTGACCCTGTTTACCCGGTATACCTTGATACAAACGTAATGGCAGGCCGCACCGGTTTTTATCAAGAGGGGCGATATGAGGGTATTGTTTATCTTGAGGGCACCGCTGAAAACGGTTTTGTACCTGAACTCCCAAATAAAAAGGTAGACCTTATATACCTATGTTTCCCGAATAACCCGACAGGCGCTACCATTACAAAGGAAGAGCTGAAAAAATGGGTGGATTATGCAAGAGAAAACAAAGCTGTTATCCTCTATGATGCTGCCTATGAGGCATTTATACGTGATGATGCCCTGCCAAGATCCATATTTGAGATCGAGGGTGCAAGGGATGTTGCTATAGAGTTCAGGAGCTTTTCAAAGACCGCAGGCTTTACTGGCATAAGGTGCGCCTTTACTGTTGTTCCAAAAACCTGCTGTGCCTATACAACAGACGGCGAAAAGGTGGCATTGAATGGCCTCTGGAACCGCAGGCACACCACCAAGTTTAACAGTGTGTCATACCCAGTTCAGAGGGCTGCTGAGGCGGTATACTCCAGTGAGGGCAAGGTGCAGGTAAAGGAGCTATCTGATTATTACCTTAAAAATGCCGCACTGATAAGGAAAGAGATGACATCCCTTGGCTTTGACTGTATTGGCGGCGAGAACTCACCATATATCTGGGTCAATGGAAAAAGCGATTCATGGGTATTTTTTGATAAGCTTCTAAAGGAGGCAGGGGTTGTTGTTACACCTGGCGCAGGCTTTGGCAAATGCGGACAGGGGTATATAAGGATAAGCGCCTTCAACAACTATGAAGATGTGCAGACAGCAATAAATCGTATAAAAGAAGCACTCAAATAATACATCATGGATGAGTCAACCATTTATGAGACGCTTTTTTATTGAGGAGATAATAGAAGAGGATGGCATGTGCCTGATCCCTGAAAAGGAGGCAAGGCATATGATTAAAGTCCTGAGGATGAAGGCTAATGACCCCTTTATTCTCATGACAGGAAAGGGTGAAGGCTTTGAGGCGGTAATCGAAAACACCACTCGAAAGGGTGTTTATGCCCGCATAATAAAGGGGTTGCCCATTGCCGCTTCATCACCGGTCAATATAGATATCTGCCAGGCAATATTAAAACCCCGCATGATGGACTACATGATAGAAAAGACATCCGAACTGGGTGTCTCCAGCATACAGCCCTTTTATTCGGAACGGACAGTAATCAAACCCGATAAGGATTCCGCTTCAAATAAGTTAAGACACTGGCGGATGATAGCTCAAAGCGCCCTTAAACAGTGCGGAAGGGCAGTACCGGCTGAAATAAATGATCCGATACATTTTAGAGAGATGGTGAAGGCAGTCGCTCAAAAAAAAGGGATTAAGGTGGTGCTCTGGGAAGGGGAGCAGCGTTCTGATCTCAAGACCCTCTTAAGAGAAAAAGGGTCGGTTAACGATTTTACAGGAATAATAGGCCCGGAAGGTGGCTTTACAGGTCAGGAGGTTAACCTGATGAGGGGCGCTGGTATTGTCCCGGTATCTGTCGGGACAAGGATACTAAGGGCAGAGACCGCAGCCATTGCCCTTACTACTATTATCCAGTATGAGTGGGGTGACCTGGGGGTTTAGCACCTTATTCAATATATGATCGGACAAGCATATTAAAAAGTACCTGGCTTGGTTTCACACATTTTTCCTTTTCAGGAAACTGTTTATCAAACTCTTCCAGATTTTCATGACTGACATTGTACACATCACTGTAAATATATTTCCATGCTGTGCCCCCGGTAATTTTTTTCTCATCAAGCACATGTATTAACTGACCAAGGGGATATCTTCCTTCTGCGTTTGCGATATTAAAATCCCTGCTGTTTTTAAAACCATGCCTGCAATAGTTATGCGGATCACCCAGTATTATCACTGCCGGATATCCCATCTCCTTTGCCGTGGCAATACCTTTTCTTATCAATTCACCACCTATCCCAATATGTTGATACATGGGCAGTACACAGATCGGGCCAAAGGTTGCGGTTTCAAGTCGGTTGCCATTACCATCTTCCAGGTGTGAATTGGTAAAGACAATACAGCCCACAATCCTGTTTTCGATAACTGCAACATAATATAGATCAGGTAAAAAATCCTTATGTGTCCAGATATTGTGAATAGTCAGATGTTCATCACATCCCGGCACATATAGATTCCAGAATGCCTCCCGGGTAACATATTCTACCTCTCTGTTATCAGCATGGGCTCCCTTTCGTATTGTAAATTCCATTTTTTCCCTTTTTTAATAAAGTAATGTAAGTCGGGTTAAGCGAAGCAACCCGACATCCCTACCTTTCTTCAAATGCCGCCCCTGCAAGCCTTTCGGCATACGCCCTGATATCCGAAGGCCATGAAGCAATCAGGGTTTTAAACCGTTCCGGGTCATTTGCATACAAAGCCCTTGTTGCCTCCTCATAACCAGGCAGGTTACCTGCCATGGTGGTCATAAACCTGTATGCAGCCTCCTGTGCCTTACGCACCCTGTCTTTGCCGCTGTTCGCCTTTCTTGCCTCTTCAACAAGCTTGCGCAGGGCCACAGACGCGCCCCCCGGCTGAATGTTAAGCCATTCCCAGTGACGCGGCATCAGCGTTACCTCACGGGCAACAACACCAAGCCTTGGGCGGCCAGGCCGCTGCAATGGTTTATCAGACTCTTCCGGCGCTGATGAACCACCCGAAGCGTCTGCCTTTTTAAGTCTTTCAAGCACATCTGCCATTGTGCCCCTTAAATCTACCTCCACAGGTTCAGCAGTGTTATCGTCAAAAATGAGTATGGAAGCCTGATCTTCTTTTTCCATAAACTCTTTTACCTTCTTTGTAACCTCTGGCATGCTGCCAGACGCAATCATTCGGTTTTCACTAAATGCAGTACAATTTTTTACATCCTGCTCTACCATTTAAATCCCCTTATTGAATTTTTAACAGAATAATACCCGGGTAATATTAAGATGTCAACAGTATTATTATCCGGGTAAAAAGTCTTTTTTGATAAAGAATATTAGGATTAATTTAATTGAATTTATTTTTGTTTAGTTAGATTAAGCGAAGCAACCCAACATCCTTTTATGACTGCCCATATAAATGGGGCATATATAGCAACACGATTTTTAAGAAAACGATAAATAGTAAAATGAGTAAGGCAAAAAACAATACTCTGCAAATTATTCTTTGTATGGAAATTTCTTTCCTGGTATCTTCATTGAAATCGCTAAAATCCAGTTTGCCACAACTGGGACAAACATACTTCGGGAATGCTGCTTTGCCAAGAAAACCCAACCAAAAACCGCTGGCTTTATTTTCAACATTTGATTCACATTTTGGACATTCCATTTTGACCTCTCAATTTGAGTTTTGTTGGGTTATTAACTACCAGGCTTCCAATTACTTCTCCTCTGTAGCCCAGACTATCTCTGGGCTGCATTTATCAAAATACCTTTGGCCATATAAATATATATATTGTATTAAGCTAAGCAATCCAATATCATGCCAAGTGTTATTTCGAATTATAACCTGTTAATATAACAGACTAATCATTTATCTTTTCATCCACCAAATAAAGGATGTTGGCTTATTAACCCAACCGTGTTAGCTAATTTTGATTTTTACCTTAATGACCAATTCGCTGAATGCGGTGCATTATCAGTGTTCCGGTGCATACTGGTATGCTACAAAATGAATATAATCATTTCAATTTGTCGGTATTCCTTTCAATAAGAATATGATTCAATAATTTCCAAACGATATCTTAATATTCATAGTAATCGTCTGGTACTAAATATGGTTGCCAGTTAGCACCAGATCTTGGAGAGGGATGGACAATTTCAACCCTCTTTTCGTAGGCCTCTTTTATAAATTCAAAGAGTTCAGGACCGTTATTAAAGCGCTGATTGAAAAGTTCAGTTAATAATTTAAGGTCAATCTTGGTATCCGACCCACCATATTTCCTCTGGAGTAATAATAGACAACCTTCAAGAGAGAAAAATACATTTGCCACAGCATCCTCAAAAAAGACTTGATTAAAAAAAAGCATTCGTGCTTTTTGGAGCATAAACGCAGTTCTCAAAAGAAGGTGATCAGTGGGTTTAAAAGCTGCGTATAGGGCCATTGCTTCTTTATAAAAAGTGAATGGTGTAAATGAGTACTGCACAGTTGATAGTGTTGATGTGCATGGTTGAAAGATATTTTTTGCTCGATGCGGTTTAATATTTAAACTAAGAAGCTCATAAAATATTGTTTGCCTTTCCGCAAAGGAAAGCCCCTCAAGTGATTCTCTAGCAATTGTTCTCGCGTTACCAGATTGAAAGTAAAAGTGGAAACCTGGTGAAAGGCCTGCAAGGTTGATGACTGTAGCAGCTATCAACTCCCACTTGCTAAGATAACCTATCTCTATATGATTTTCGGGGTCGGTTTTTTCCATAGTTATCAATAAAGGAACACTATGAAGTGGCACATATTGAACCGTATCGAATTCAATAATAGTATTAGGGTAACTGCCGAGTGGACCAAGGACGCGACCTTTGACTAAAATACCTTTTGGTCGGGATCTAAAAAACGCTTTCGTAAGGGCGTCTGCTTCTCTATTTTTTGCTCTGTTAGGACGCAACTGTTGCCATAAAGATTCTACAAAGATAGAAAAGATTGATGGATGACAAAAAGCGCGTAAGAAGGGATAAGGTGGATGAGGATGTCCCAAGAGGTCCATAAGTTTTAGAACAACTTTAGTTGCCTGTACTGTTGTCGTATTTCCAGAAAGGACTTTTAGCACTTGCTGTGAAAAAAGAAATTTTTGAGACAAGGCATGCCTTGTCTACATGAAATATGTTCGGGAATACATCCATACGGTATTAACTGATTCAGGTAATATAAGAATAGGAAAATGGATATCTGTCGGAATTAATCCTGCACTTGATGCGGGACGGGTATGACGGTTTATATAAAAGGATTGCTACCATATAGGCCCTGGCTTGAATTTTTCAGGGCCTTCCAATACGGGGGAGTTAACCCTTTCTGCAATCGCCTTGAGCATTCCCCGGAATAGGAGATCATGGGCAGGCCGGAGTGAATACCAGTAAAAGATACCATACAGCCCCTTTGGCCTGAACCTTGTTCCAAAGCGAAGCTCTGATGCATTGCCATGCTGTACAATGCTGATATCAAGTATTGCCTCACCGGGGAGCTTCATCTCTGCAAGGAGAATAAGCCTTTCAGGGGGTGTCACATCAAGGACACGCCAGAAATCAAGGGCATCTCCAATCTGCAAATATTCAGGGTGCCTGCGGCCCCGCCTTAAACCCGCGCCGCCCGCCATTGCATCCATCCAGCCCCTTATCTTCCACAGGATATCCCCATAATAGTACCCGTTGTTACCACCCATCCTCCTTATTACGGGCCATATCTCTTCGGGCAGGGCCTTCAGCCATATCCTGAAGCCGCTCTTTAAAAGGGTGCCCCCTGCATAAGGGGCATCACCCCTGTGCGCCCATTCAGGGGGCTTTATTACCCCGGCATCTGTCCATCTTGTTTTAACAATCTGTTGCGAATCCTTTTTAATAGCCCAGCCAATGGCCTCATCGCATGGCAGCAGTCTCTGCGGTATCAATCCCCTTATACTGTTTTCCCTTGCCACAGCCTCGTTTCTGGCGCCCGCCAAAAGTGGGTATGAGATGCTTGGAGGCACAGGAAGCACACACCTTGCAAAAAGAATAAGTATCCTGTTCACTATTGCAGAATTGGCGAACAGGCGAAGTGTGATGATAAAAGGCTTCCTGACACCCTTTTCAATGGCATATATCTCAAGGAGTCTTCTGTATGTAATCACATCAGGCCCGCCAATATCAAATGAACGACCAATGGTCTCCTCTTTTTCAAGACAGCCTGCCAGATAATCAATAACGTTTTTGATACTGATCGGCTGGATACGGTTATCTATTATTGATGAAGGGACAACCATTACTGGCAGACGCTCAACAAGGTAACGCAGGATCTCAAAAGAGGCGCTCCCTGAACCGAGTATGATGGCAGCAAAGAGTGAGGTAACAGGCACTGTCCCTGTTACAAGTATCTGCGCCACCTCAAGCCTGCTTTTAAGGTGAGGGCTTGAATCAGGCCTGTCGCCCCCAACCCCTCCCAGGTATATGATACGCTTCAGACTGGTGCCGGCAGCAGCCATTATAAAATTTGCTGCGGCCAGTCTATCTGCCCTGGCAAATTCCTTTTTATGCTGCGGATTCATGGAGTGCACAAGATAATAGGCAACCTGGCAGCCATTAATGGCCTCCCTTAATGATGAAGCATCAAGCAGGTCCGCTTCAACAAGTTCAATATTGGGGTCTTCTGACCATGTTCGGTCTTTGAGTTTATCCATGGAGCGGGCCAACGCCCTTACCCTGTAACCGGCAGCAAGAAGTCGTTCCACAAGCCTGCCGCCCACATACCCGGTAGCGCCTGTTACCAGTATGGTCCCTGTTTCGCGGGTCTCGGTCATTGATCCCCCTCTCTACATCTCACCAGTCTTAACCAAGAAATACAGGCTCTCTTAAGATCAGCCCCATTGCCTTCCCTGCTGTCCCAGCAAGAACAGGGTGGGTCTCCTCAAGGTTAAGCATCTGCCTCAGGTGATCGGCTGTCCTTACAATCAGGGATGCCATGTCCCCCTCGCCTATGGGTATGTTTTTTAAGAGTGTCTCCCATGATGCCCCCTTTGCCCAAAGGAAAAGGGCTGCCCCTGGCCAGAACATGATCTGTGGATAATTAAAGCCCCTTTTATCCATATGCCCTATGATCCTGTCCATGCTGCCAATAAGCCTCTCATATGCATCAAGCATGGTATCAAGGCCGTCAATGCCGCCAAGCCGGGTCTCTACCTCCTGCTCCCTGTCCCATACAAAGAGTGCAGTAAGCCCTGCCATAACAGCGGGAGATGCATCATTAAAGCCGCCCTTTCTTATGGCCTCGCCTATTAAAAGGGGTTGATCAAGCCTGAGCTTGGATGCCCAGACGCCATCAGGGGTGAGCTTGCCATTATCATCCACAAAACCTGTCTCCCTTAAAAACCTCAGATGCCTCTTGAAATTGATCCACAGTGTCTCCCCCATACGGGTAATCATGAATGTTGATGACCTGAAGTTTGCCAGCGCCTTTCTCAGGGGCTTATTACTTTTTATATTGCATGATGGAAGAGACCTGCACCCGACGCATGGGAGTTCGCCCCTGCTGTAATACCCGTCATTACTGTCATTTGAAACCTCTTTCCTGCCACTCCTTTTCTCAAGCCGTTTAAGGTCTTCCCTTTCGTTGATAAGCTCTATCACCTCAAACGGGTCCTGATTGTCGCACTGGCTCTTGGGCAGAAGCGCTGCAAGGGTATTCATGATATCGTCCAGGTATCCCCTGATCCAAGTGCCCTTGTTTCTATCCTGGTATCTGGCAAATGAGAGTTCAAGCAGTGTTTTCACATCGTCAGGGGTATGTGAAAGGAGCAGGTTCAAGACCATTGAAAAATTGATATGTATCTGGCTCACAAGCGGTTCAGGTTCAGAGTTGATCAACTCCTGAATAAGACGCACATTCTGATGAATACCGGGGATTAAGACTACAAAGCCGATGTTGTCCATGCCGCGTCTACCGGCCCGGCCTGTCATCTGATGGAGTTCAGTGGCAGTCAGGTCGTTAAATTCATGGCCGTTAAACTTGTCGCTCTGGACAAGCACTACAGTGCGTGCAGGGAAATTAACTCCCGCAGCCACGGTTGATGTGGAAAATATGGCATCCAGGTTCCCTTTATTCATCATCCTCTCGATAAGCACCTTCCAGTATGGGAGGTGGCCTGCATGGTGTGAGGCAATAAGGGTCTGCTTCATGAGTTTAAGGTGCCTGTGATTTTCAAGGTGGGGGTACTCTTTGAGAAAGGCATCCACCTCCTCCTCAAGCCTTGCCCTTCGTTCCCTGTCTGCATTTATGTGGTGGCACATGGAGAGTGCATCATCACAGTCCATGCGGGATTTAAGAAAGAAGATGGCGGGGAGCAGGTTCTGTTTTCTGAGACAGTTTATTATACTGTCATATCCCGGCCTTGCGCCTCCCCTCCCCTGCCCGCGTGGGCCGTTAGAAAAGACAAACTTTTTTACCTTCGGTGAAAGCCCGTTTTTACCGGAAAGGGGGGCTATCAGGCCGTCCGGGAACAAAAAAAGTGTTTCAAGGGGTACGGGCCTTTTGACCGCCCTTACCACATGCGCCTTTGTCTTTCTGTTCTTCATGAGCCAGCCGCACACCTCCCTTGCATTTGAGATAGTGGCGGATAAGAGCAGGAGCCTCACCCTTGGAGGGAGGTAGATAAGCACCTCCTCCCATACAACGCCCCTGTCAGGGTCGCTCAGATAGTGAGCCTCATCCAGTATCACAAGGTCGCTTGAGAGGTTTGTCCCCTCGTGCATGTTGTCATAGAGCTGATTCCTTAATATCTCTGTTGTGCCCACTATAATGGGCGCATCGGTGTTTTCCTTTCTCTCGCCGGTAAGTATGCCGCATGACTCAGGCCCGAATACGCCCTTGAACTCCTCATAGAGTGAATTGGAGAGCGCCTTTAATGGTGAGGCATACCATGTGCGTAAGTTTTCATTCAGGTTGCGCCTTATCGCCTGTATGGCTATCCAGGTCTTTCCAGAGCCCGTAGGTGCGCTCACAAGCACATCGCCCTCTTTCAGCTTTTCTATTGCATCAAGCTGAAAAGGGTCAGGGATAAACTCCCTTGCACCTGGTTTGCCTATCTTTCTGAAACTGCTGTTAAGGGCCGGGTCAATTCGGCAGTTCTCATAAAGGGCACTCTCCCTTGTTGAGGGTGATCTTTCCGGTCTGTTTTTTCTCCTGCGGTGAGGACGAAAGGGTCTGTTTCCTGTCATCTGTTTTCTTTATCCTGATTAATAAGGCTGAGCACGACGCCCTGATCAGGAAAGTAATTGAGGGTAGCAATATTCATTAAGCCCTTTCCCTCCCGCATCCTCTGCCTATTCAAAACATATCTCAACAGTAAATTCCCCGCCCTTTGTAGTAAAGGGCAGCGCTATAATAGGCTGTTTTGTCATGTGGGTTATGGTGTGGCCCTTTCCCATCACCACAGAGGGGATTGCCGCCTGGAGGTTTGTCCCGAGCCCTTCCAGCTTCTGTCTGGCCTGACCTGAGATCATGTTTGCAATTTCACCTACTGCGTCTCCTATCTCAGCATTCAGCTCCTTTACCTCTTCCCCGAACATCCCTGTTACTATGTGGAGGATGCACTTTTCCGTAAAGGTGACAGATATGATGCCGTTCATATCACCTGCAAGACCTATTACGCCGGATACATCACCTCTTGCGACATTATCCTTTTTAAGATAGGGCTTGCCCTTTTCTGCTGTGATATTAGCTATTGTCTGAAGCACATGGAGTGTCGCTTCGAGAAAGGGGTTGATCAGTTTTACATCCATTATGGCTCCTTATATTTAAAGAAACGAATGAATAAAGCTAGCACAAATAGGGCAGATAGCAAAGAAAAAGATTTTTGCTAAAACACCCTCTTTTAAAAAGAGAGGGGCGCTTAAATTTTCTGCTTTTGTTGACATAAGAGGGCGCTATTGTTAAATAGTTGCAGAGAAAGGTTTGAAAATTAAGGTTCAACTGAAGCGCCTCTCCCTTGATGGGAGAGGTTGGGTGAGGGTGGAAAAGATAGGCAGGACCATTTGCTCTGTTTATTCATCAGGCTTTACCCCTCCCCCTGCCCCTCCCACAAAGTGGAGGGGAGGTTTAAGAATTCCTTAAATCAATAGTATCGGGTTATAAACCCTGTTCCACAAAAAATGTATGAGGAAATAAAATGACCATTGCATATATTGACTGCTTTTCCGGCATAAGCGGGGATATGTTCCTGGGCGCGCTCCTTGATCTGGGGCTCCCCTTTAATGAGCTGAAAAAGGCAATAGAATCTCTTCCCTTTGAGGGTTATTCAATTGATTATAAAACAGAGATGAAAAATGGCCTCAAAGGCACCAGATTTATTGTATCTCTTAATGGTGAGCATGAGCATCACGATAACCATCATAACCATGAACACCATAGCCGTCATGAACATCATGATCATCACAGCGGCCATTCACATGATAATCATCATGAGCATGACTTACATCCAGGGTATCATGCACAACATGAACACAGGGGGCTCCCGGAGATTGAAAAGATCATAAATGCGGGGGTATTAAGTGAGGGTGTAAAGCGAAGGAGCCTTAAGATATTCAGGGCTATTGCAGAGGTTGAGGGCGCCATACACAACCATGCGCCCGAAGAGGTTCATTTTCATGAGGTGGGCGCAATTGATTCCATTATAGATATCGTGGGGGCGGCCTTTGGGGTTGATTATCTTGGGATCGCCTCATTTTACTCGGGAAGCGTGCCCCTTTCATCAGGGTTTATTCAGAGCGGGCATGGCACAATCCCCCTGCCTGCTCCTGCTACCGCTGCCCTTTTAAAGGGTATACCGGTTCACAGCTCAGGGCTTTCATATGAACTTGTAACGCCCACCGGGGCGGCTATCCTGAAGGAGTTTGTTACAAACTTTTCAGGCATGCCGCCAATGATCATTAAAAATATCGGTTATGGCGCAGGGACAAGGGCTATGGCTGAAAGGCCGAATCTATTAAGGATCATAACAGGAGAGGCCTCTGATACTATAAATTCAGATACTGTGGCAGTGCTTGAGGCGAATATAGATGATGCAAACCCTGAGTGGCTCGGTTTCATCATGGACAGGCTCTTTAGCGAAGGGGCATATGATGTTAATTTTATGCCAATTCATATGAAAAAAAACAGGCCAGCCATAAAGGTTGAGGTGATTGCCAGCCCCGGATTAAAGGATCGCCTTGCTAATATCCTCTTCATGGAGAGCACCACCATAGGCGTAAGAGAGAGCTATTGTCAGAGGGTGGTGCTTAAAAGGGAAGAGACAATGGTTGAAAGCCCCTGGGGCCAGCTCAAGGCTAAAAGGATCATCCGTCCGGACGGGAGTTTATACATTCAACCTGAATATGAGGCATGCAAAAGGGTAGCAGAGGCGCATAATATCCCGTTAAGGGATATCTATGCAAAAGTGATTGCAGCCAGTTGCGGCCTATAATAGCGGGGTTCTTGATCTTTTTATGAAGGGGCATGAGGAAAAAGGGTTTGCAGGAAAAAGGCTTCTTAACAACGCAGATACAAAGGGGCGGGTTATCCTTTTTTTTGCCACATGGTTTTTTACCGGGCTGATCCCTTTTGCGCCCGGCACATGGGGAAGCATTGCTGCCCTCCCGTTTGTTGCCTGTGCCTATAGCTTCGGTTTGTTTTTCTCCTGTATATTCCTTACATTAATACTGATCATTTCAATACCTGTTGCAGGCCGGGCATCACAAATCATGAAATTGAATGACCCATCATCAGTGGTAATTGATGAGGCAGCAGGTATATTTGTCACCCTTTTTCTGATCCCTGTATCATGGATGAACGTGATTGCAGGCCTTGTGCTCTTCAGGATATTTGATATATTAA
Organism: Desulfatiglans sp.; assembly: GCA_012513605.1. NCBI lineage: Bacteria > Pseudomonadati > Thermodesulfobacteriota > Desulfobacteria > Desulfatiglandales > Desulfatiglandaceae > Desulfatiglans > Desulfatiglans sp. Next base: position 68,357 of record JAAZBV010000101.1, read on the forward strand.
AGCCATTCCCCGCTGGCCTTATAGATAAAAAAGTCAGGGGTGGTTTAGGCATTGTGCTTGATGATGTTATGGCAGGCATATATGCGAATGTGGGGGTGAGGATAATCTTAATCCTGATAGATTAAGATTGGCGCAAGGCGCAGGGTGCAGGGCGCAAGGTATTAGGATGTAGATAAACGTAGGGTGGGATTTTATATCCCACAGTATTAAGGTCGGGAATAAATCCCGACCCTACTTTTTTTGGACTTTATATGGAAAAGACCCTTGGAAACATTTTAATACAAAAATCCCTCACCATTGCTACTGCTGAATCATGCACTGGCGGGCTTATCGGCCACATGATCACCAGCATCCCGGGCAGTTCCGCCTATTTTATGGGTGGGATAATCAGCTACAGCAACCAGGCAAAATGCGACCTCTTAGGGGTATCCGCTGATACACTGAAAAAATATGGGGCAGTAAGCGGTGAAACTGCAAGGGAGATGGCATGGGGTATAAGAGAAAGGTTCGGGACAGACATAGGCCTTTCTGTAACAGGCATAGCAGGGCCTGATGGGGGAACAAAAGAAAAGCCTGTCGGCACAGTTTTTATGGGTTTTGTATTTGATAAGAAGGAGCCCGTCTCAATAAGATACCTTTTTAAAGGCACAAGGGAAAAAATAAAACAGAAGACAGCAGAGACCGCTCTCGAAAATATCAGGAGGTATCTTGATGGGGATACGTTCATTCCTGGCATTTGAACTGCCGGGAGATATAAAGAGTGAGGTGGCACGCATCTCAGCCAATGGTCAAAAGAGCGGGCTTGATGCAGGGTGGGTTAAACCCGCTAATATCCACCTTACCATGCTCTTTTTGGGTGATATGGCGGAAAGGGATATGCCTGCAATTATCTCCTCTATAGATAATGGCCTGAAAGGCACAACCCCTTTTGAAATCAGCCTCTCAGGCATGGGGCTCTTCCCAGATATTAAAAGGCCGAGGGTCATGTGGCTAGGGCTAAATGGAGATAAGGAAAGGCTTTCTGCTTTAAGAGACAGGCTCCAGGCGCCTCTTGAGCTGTTTGGCGTTGAACAGGAAAAAAGACCATTTACCCCGCACCTTACCCTTGCAAGGTTCAGGAAACCTGTTAAGGATGCCGCCTTACTCAAAGGTTTGATAGACAAATACAGTGACATTACAGGGCCACAAGGAAGGCTTGATGAACTTGTACTATTTAAGAGCGAACTCAGGCAGGGCGGCTCCGTATATACAAAGATCCATGCCTGGCCCCTGGCATAATGGATACAGAAAATTCCAAAATACCATTCACCGCAAGGAGCGCAAAGGACGCGAAGGGCTAATTTTATAATTTTAATCTCTGCGAACTCAGCGTACTTCGCGGTGAAGACTCTTCGATTTAAAAGGCATATATGGATAATAGAGAACCAATGGTATTGAATGTTAAAAAGAAAACAGACAACTGCCTTCATTTTCCCCTCTGCGGCGGGTGCAATCATCTTGATATGCCCTACGAAGAGCAGCTCTCTTTAAAAAGGCAGGCGCTTACTGATCTGTTTGAACCCGTTAATATATCTATCCCTCCTGTTATCAAAAGCCCTGAGGCCTGGTACTACCGGCACAAGGTGCAGCTTCCATTTGGTGTTACAGGCAAAGGCAGGATAAAACAGCCTGTATTAGGCTGCTACGAGAAAAGCTCCCACCGTGTGGTTGATCAGCATATGTGTCTTATCCAGGATCAGGACTGCACCACCATTGTGAATAGTGTCAGAAAGTGGGTAATGGATACGGGGCTTACCATATATAACGAGAAGAGCGGCACAGGGTTTTTAAGACACCTGCTTTTACGCAGGGGAAACGGGACAGGAGAGATCATTATCGGGTTTATTACAAATGAAGACAGGCTGAAAGGCACAAGGAATATCTCCAGGATGCTACTTGAACGCATTGAAAAGGCAGGGCTTAAAGGGAGCAAGGTTGTCGGGATTATCCAGAATATCAACAGCCGCTTTACCAATGTTGTGCTTGGCAACGATGAGCTTCTCTGGTGGGGAAGGCCATACATAAAGGAGAAAATGGGTGATTGGCATTACCGAATCGGGCTTTCCACCTTTTTCCAGGTAAACCCGTTTCAGACGCCGCAGCTATATAATGAGGTGCTTAATCATGTGCCGGAAGGGGCGCGTGTTTTAGATTGCTATTGCGGGGCAGGGAGCATTGCCCTGTGGGTATCTAAAAAGGCAGGATATGTTTTAGGCATAGATGAAAACCTGTCATCTATAAAGGATGCGCGTGCAGCCGCCTCATATAACAGGGCGAAAAATTTGGCCTTTAAACAGGGGGATGTGGAAAAGGAGCTGATAACACTCTCTCGCAATGACTATAACTGTGTGATATTTGACCCGCCAAGGGCGGGCCTAACAGAACGATTGATAAATAGCCTCAATGGCTCCGCTGTGAAACGCATTATCTATGTCTCATGCAATCCGGTTACATTAAAGAGGGATATCTTGCTCCTTAAAAAGAGGTTCAGCCCTGTTTCCATTCAGGCAATTGACATGTTCCCCCATACCGAACATATAGAGTGCGTTGCCCTTCTTGAAGCGTAATACAGAAAAAGTTGTTACCTCTCGTCAAGCACCTCAAGCACCTCTTCAATCTGGGCGATTGTGATGTGGCCCTCCTGCTTCAAAATCATACCGATTTTTCTGTGGGTGCCAAAGGCGATGTTTTCCTTTACCTGAACCTCTATGGCATTGAGCATCTGCTCCATTGTGATAAAACCCTTGTCAATGGCGACCTTTCCAAAACGAACCTCATTGTTCAACTCACTCATGGCAAAAACCCCTTACACGAAATAATATACGGGAGCAAATATATAATAGAGGCCTTACAATGGCAATATTCATATAACAACCCGTATCATTTAGCTGTATCAAGCGCCTTCCTGATTGCGTTTGCAATCTCGGTTCTTATGACCGGTTTTAAAATAAAGGCGCGTATACCCATATCCAGCGCCTCATCCTCATCTATCTGATCGCTGAACCCTGTACAGAGGATTATCGGCATATCAGGGCATATGCCGATAATCTCCTTTACAAGCTCCTTTCCTGTCATAGCCGGCATGGTCATATCAGTGATTACAAGATCAAATGCAAAAGGGTCTTTTTCAAATAACTCAAGGGCCTTTATTCCACTATCTGAACAGGTGACCCTGTAACCAAGCAATTCCAGGGTCTTCTGCATTGCGTTAAGGCCTGATCTTTCATCGTCTACAAGAAGTATCCGTTCACTTCCCCTTTCACTTTCTTTTGATTCTTCCACTGGTATGGCCAGTTTTTCATCCATGAGAGGGATATAAACATTAAATGTCGTTCCTTTTCCAATCTCGCTTTTTACACTGATTGTCCCGTTACAGCTCTTCACTATGCCGTGTATGATTGCAAGCCCAAGCCCTGTCCCTTCACCGTGCCTTTTTGTTGTGAAATAGGGGTCAAAGATCTTGTCCACTATTTCAGGCGATATGCCTGTGCCTGTATCACTGACTGAAAGCATGAGATATTCCCCCGGATCAAGCCTTGGATTATTTCCGGGATCATTTTTAATAATATTTGTGTTGGATACTTGAATAGTTAGTGTCCCGCCCCCTTCACGCATGGCATATGAGGCATTGGTACAGAGGTTCATCACTATCTGATTCAGGTGAGCAGGGTCTGTAAATATGGCATCCTTTTTCGCACTGTTTACAAAATTAATTTCTATGGTGGCAGGTATTGTAGCCCTCAGAAACCTGACCATATCGTTTATTGCTGGAGAGGCCCTGAAGATAAATTTGTTTTCTGCCCCCCTTCGGGCAAAGGTAAGTATCTGCTTTACAAGCTCCCTGGCCCGGATCGCTGCCTTGTGTATCTCCTTCAGGCTGGCCTGGACAGGGTCATCCCCTGGCAATTCCCGGATCAAGATATCGGAATGGAGTATTATTGGGGCAAGTATATTATTAAAATCATGCGCAATGCCCCCGGCCAGTGTGCCTATGGACTCCATCTTCTGTGATTCGATAAGGAGCCCCTCCAGCTTTTTGGGCTCAGTCATATCAATGATAACGCCCCTGATACCGGCAGCAACATCATTTTCAAAGATCGGGCTTGCATGTAAAAGTATAGGGAAAATGGTACCATCCTTTTTTACGCCCCTGTATTCAGATGCGCCTGATTTTTCACCCTTCATCCTTTTTATAAAATTTTCCCTGGCCCTCTGCCTCTCCTCCTTTGCAATCATATCAAGGCCATTCACCCCCTCTATAAAATCATCCCTTGTATACCCGAACATGTTGAGTCCATGGAGGTTGACAAATGTGATATGTATGGTGAGGTCAGACTCAAATACTGCCTCGGGCAGAAGCTCTGCAAGCTCCCTGAATCGTTTTTCGCTCTTAACCAGGGCGGTTTCTACCTTTTTACGGGCCTCTTCAGCCTGCTCAAGGGAGATTATCTTCTGTTCCAGATCTTCATAGGTAGGTTTTTGAGACATGCAGTTCTCCGGTCAGGTGACAGCATCAGGGGGTATACCTGCTCAACAGAAAGACAAACCCTGAAGTGGGTGGGCCAATAATGATCTGGCATTGATCTGTCTCCAGCGGGATGCGTGTCTTTTTGGCCTTTCCGCCCAGTTCCATCCCGTTTACAACAATACCGAATGCGCTACCCCTGTCAACCACCCAGAGCTTTCCGCCTTCATAATTGATAGAGAGGTGATTTCTTGAAATCACATAGGGTTTTTCCTCTTCTATGGCAAGATTATTTGTGTAAAAGACATCCATTTCAGAGTCATCCGGGGGCACATAGCGGCCAATCCTGAATGGGAACCTTGTTATTAAAAGCTTCCTGTTGTTAAGCGCCTTTTTGGCCTTTTCAGACTGCCCCTCAAGCAGCGCCTCTATGCCCTTTTCGTGGCCATCCATCCTCTCTGCTAGCATATCGCTTGACTGCCTGAGTCTTTCAAAAAGGCTCTTCATTATTGGAATAAGCCTGGATGGGTTTTCTCTTAAGAGTTCATTAAAATGCTCCCTGCTTATCACCCTGAGCTTCAGGTTGGTCTCCGCCTTTACCGATGCAGACCTTGGGCGGTCTTCTATCAGCGCCATCTCCCCGAATACCTCGCCGTTTTCCACAACAGCAAGGGTTACCTCTCCGGCAGATGTCTGCTTAAAGATCCTGGCCTTGCCTGAAAGGATTACATAGGCCCATGACCCCTCGTCACCCTCTTCTATTATTGTTTCCCCGGCCTTGAAACTGATTACGGTGTCCATAAGTGTGGTTCCTTTATTAGGAGTTGATCTGCCTGGGAAGAATACCCTATTTTTTCTTTAAAGTCAGTATAGTTTTTTTAGATTTGCCTGAATCAGGGAAATAATTCTATCCCCTGCTTGACTCCCTCTCCTTCATTACCTATACTCCCTGAAACACTTTATAAACCATGTATATGAAAAAAGCTGACAATACCGGACAAATCGATGCCTTTAAATACAGCCTTTCTAATAATGAGGAAGTGCTATTACTATCTCTTTCCGGGCGTCTTGATACTGAGAATTCTGGGGCATTCTTAAGGGAGATGAAAGAGAGGATCAAAGGCACCCGGCCCAAGGCCATTACAGTGGATCTCTCCGGATTAGGATACCTTGATGACTATGGGGTTATTGCTTTAACAGAAGTGAGAGATATGCTGGCGGATAGAGATGCCTTCAGTATCACAAACGCTGATGAGCAAATATCAAATTTTCTATCAATAATGGCATTTAACTCTATGGAGTCGCCTGTCGGCAGAAAGAAAAAGTGGATAAACCCATTTGAAAGCCTGGGCGGAGAGACCATTAATCTTATTGATGACTTCAGGTTTATGCTCTCATTTCTGGGTGCAGTGTCTCTTGCCCTCTATCATGCATGCCTACACCCTAAAACAATCAGGGTGGGTGACACTGTCCATTTCATGCAGAGGGCGGGTGTTGAGGCATTACCTATTGTGGCCCTGATAAACTTTTTACTGGGCCTTATTATCGCCTTCATGTCATCAATACAGCTCAGGCAGTTTGGGGCAGATATATATGTGGCCTCGCTTGTTGCCCTTGCCATGGCATATGAACTTTCACCTGTCATGACATGCATACTTGTGGCAGGGCGATCCGGGTCATCATTTGCCTCTGAGATAGGCACCATGAAGGTCTCAGAGGAGATAGACGCCCTTTTCACTATGGGGTTTGACCCTGTAAAATTTCTAGTTATACCAAGGGTGCTTGCATCTTTAATAGTTGTGCCTGTTCTCACCCTATTTGCAGATATATTTGCCATACTGGGCGGTCTTTTTGTGGGGGTCTTTATCCTTGATCTCACCACAACCGCATATATAGGTCAGACATTCAGGTCCCTTACCCTCTTTTATCTGTTCTGGGGTGTGATGAAGAGCTGCGTATTTGCTGTTGTAATCGCATGGGTGGGTTGTCTCAGGGGTTTTCAGGTAAGAGGCGGCGCCGATTCTGTTGGCAAGGCCACGACATCGGCTGTGGTAACAGGCATTTTTATGATAATCATACTGGATGCCATGTTTGCCATAATTCATATTTACTGGCTGTAGGTTATGAATGGAAAAGAAGGAACCCATAATAAAGGTGGAAAATCTGGTTGCAGGTTATGGTGATACTGTAATACTTGAAAATATCTCCTTTAATGTGTACCCCGGTGAAATATTTGTTATCCTTGGGGGGAGCGGGTGCGGGAAGAGCACGCTCCTGAAACACATAATAGGGCTTATACCGCCCATTTCCGGGGTTATAACAATAGATGGCGACATGGTTACAGAGGATGATGAGGGGACATTTAAAAGAATAATCAGAAAGATAGGGGTCTTATATCAGAGCGGTGCACTATTAGGGTCAATGACTATCGGTGAAAATATTGCTCTCCCTATAACAGAGTATGCAGGGCTTGAACCTGAATCAGTGGACAGGATAGTAAGGATGAAGCTTAAGCTCGTTGGCCTTGAGGGGTTTGAACACCATCTACCATCTGAGATAAGCGGGGGCATGAAAAAGAGGGCAGGTCTTGCAAGGGCAATGGCCCTGAATCCTGCGATCCTCATGTTTGACGAGCCCTCTGCCGGGCTTGACCCTGTTACATCCGCGGGGCTTGATGAACTTATACTGAACCTGAACAGTATCTTAGGCACAACAATGGTTGTTGTAACCCATGAATTATCAAGTATATTTACCATTGCAGACAGGATTATTATGCTGGACAGAAAAACAAAAAGCATTATTGCCGATGGAGACCCGAGGTACTTGAGGGATAACAGCACTGACCCCTATGTGAGAGAATTCTTCAATCCGGTAAAAGAGAAGAGGGTTAAAGGGCAGGAAAGAGAATAACCATATTAAGGAATAAGAGCCATGGCGTCACAGAAGGTAAAATTTACAGTAGGGCTTTTTGTATTTTCAGGGATTGTCATTGCGGTGCTTGCCTTTATCTGGCTGGGCATGTCACGCTTTCTTGAAAAGGGGCAGAAGTATGCCATCTATTTTGATGAAAGCGTACAGGGGCTTGATATAGATGCCCCTGTAAAGTACCGCGGTGTCACCACTGGCAGGGTAGTAGACATAGATGTTGCCCCTGATTCAAAACTTATCCAGGTTATCGCGAAGATGGAAAAGGGGCATAACCTTGAGACAGACATTGTTGCACAGTTGAGTGTTGTGGGCATTACAGGGAGCATGTTTATTGAGCTGGACCTCAAGGCAAAGGATGAGCCTGATAAATCCCCTCCATTAAGCTTTAAACCCGAATACCCTGTGTTTGCGTCAAAAAAATCCAACATAACCGAGATACTTGAAGGGATAGATGACTTTCTTCTTCAGATAAGAGCAATTGACCTTGATGGTATATCTGGCAGGATAAAGGTTACACTCGATAACTTCAATAAGGTGATGGCAGATGCCAACATAAAGGGGCTTTCAGGAAAGCTTGAATCATCCCTTGATGATATCAATGCCATAGTAGAAAGGGAAAGGTGGGACAGGATATTATCAGCAGCAGAAAATGCCATAAGGTCCATTGAGACAATAGCAGGCAAGGCGGACGGAAGCGTTGAAAGGTTTGACAACACCCTTAAAAGCCTTGAAAAGATCTCTACAGGAAATGAAAGGACCATAACAGAGGCTATTAACGATTTCCGGGCTGCAATGACTAAACTTAATACCCTGCTTGACACAGGCAATTCGGTTGTTACAGGTGTGGATGATACAGTCTACCAGCTTGGCCATGACCTAAATGAGATAGCAAGAAACATAGAGCAGGCAACAGAAAACCTGAACCGGATAATAGATATAGTGAGCGATCAACCTTCACAGCTGATTTTCGGGGAGCCACCGGCCAGGAGAGGTTCAGAGGAGTAAAAGATGACCATTAGACACATACTTTTTTATGCAGCAAGCTTAATCATTGTTTCCATTTTACCTGCATGCATGGACCTGAAGCAACCGAGCCTTGATATGCAATACTATACGTTAGAGTATGAGTCCCCTGCATTTACCGGCCGTGAGACGCTTCCCTTTATTATCAGGGTGGAGAACTTCAAAGCAGCCCCGGTTTATAACACGACACAGATTATCTACACGGAGAGGGCATATAACAGGGGCTTTTACCCATACCACAGGTGGATGACAAGCCCTGCTAACATTGTGACCTACATGTTAGGCCGTGATTTAAAAAAGACAGGTATGTTCAAAGGGGTGATTATACCGGGAGAAAGGAACAAGGAGGTTTCACTCCGTCTTGCAGGCATAATCGATGAATTTCACGAGCTTGATAACAGCAGGGACCATTATGGTGTGCTTTCCATTAGCATAACCCTGACACCTGAGCCAGGCACTTCCACTAAGGACATGGCCATCTTTCAGAAGAGCTACAGCTTTAAAGAGAAAATGGATAGGAAAAACCCGGCCGCCCTTGCAGATGCATTGAGCAGGGCGATGCAGAAGATTTCAAATGCAATTGGTACGGATATTTATGAATATATAAACAAGAGTATTTAACCCTCAAGCAAATGCAGAAACTCCCGCCATGATGCTGCCCTGGGAACATCTATAAAAGGGGCATGGATCTCACTGTGTATGGTGCCCTTTATTACAGGCATACTGTTTTCAAGCGTGTAGGTAAACCAGACAGGGCGCATGCCTGCACGTAAAGCCCCGTGTATATCAGGTTCAGGGTCATCCCCTGTGAAGAGGATATGCTCCTTTTTTACATTAAGCCCGTGCGCAAGTTCATTAAAGACATGGGTGTGAGGCTTTCTGTACCCCGCTTCACCGGATATTATAATGGCATCAAAGAATGGTTCAAGTTTTGTCCTTCGCAAAATCTCCCTTGCTGCGGGCGCATGGGTGAAATTGGATAAGAGGCCAAGAGAATACTCCTTTTTAAGGAGGGAGAGGGTTTCAAAGGTATCAGGTATCAGGCTCACCCTGTCGTAAAAGGCCATGAAATATTCATCTACCGCAACGGATATCCTCTCATCAGCAGGCCCTATCTCCATGCCATAGCTGTTAAATACATGGCTTACCCAGATGCTGTTATGGGTTTCTATCCCATCATTCCTTGATTTTGCCACATATAATGAGGCAGCATCCCTGTAATCTTGTTTATATGTTTCCTCATCAATAGAAAATCCGCTGTTTATAAGGCTCTTAATCATCCTCTCCATTGCGCGAACAAGGGTGTCCGGTTCAATAACAATAAGGGTGTTAAAGAGATCAAATCCTATGGCCTTTATATTTCCCATGACTCATTAGTAGCTGATGGGTTGAATCAAAGTCAAGCGCTAATAATGGGGATCTTTTTATCTCCGGCAACATAGAATTCCTGGAATCCAGACTATTTATAGTCACTAATTCATATACTTTTTGATAAATTAGCATATAGCAGTGTTACTAATATTTTTTTACAATTTATAAACACTCTTGTCCAAAAACGGTTTTTAGTTAATGAATTTTGATATTGAAAAAGTCCTCCTTATGGGAGATCGTTAAGTTACCAGACAAAACGAATTCCCAAAAGCAAAAGGAGGACAAACCTATGGTA